>CAJJYO010000028.1 GCA_905197385.1 uncultured Collinsella sp. | reverse complement strand
CCGCCAGGGTGGTGACGGTGCGGCCATGGAAGGAGTCTTTCAGGGTGATGATGGTGCTGCGGCCATCCCCGTACTTGTCATAGGAGTATTTCCGGCAGAGCTTGATCATGCCCTCGTTGGCCTCACCGCCGCCGTTGGCAAAGAAGGCGCCCGGCTTCATCGCGGCGAAGAACTCGGCGTTCGCCAGGCCGCGGGTCTCGGGTGTGCTTGGCATAAAGGATGCGACGATGTCTGTCTCTGCCAGGCACTCAGGTAGGGCGTCCATGCCGTCCATGTCCTCAAACACAATGGGGTAGACGAGTGGATGGCGCTTGATGCCGCGGACGTGCGCGCCCATGTTGCGGCAGAGCGTGGCAAAGTGGCCGCCAATGTCGCCCGCGCCCAGCACCAGCACGTTGGCATTTTTGAGCGAGGTAACCGGCCCCAAATCCTCCCAGCGATGCTCGCGCTGCAAGTCGTGATAGCCGGGCAGGCGCTTCATCATGGAAAGGACCATGGCAAACATGTGCTCGCTCACGGCCTGGCCGTAGGCGCCGATCGAGCAAGACAGCTTGGCTTCAGCCGGCACGGTGCCGGCGGCCAAGTAATCGTCATAGCCGGCGGTCTGCAATTGCAACAGCTGGAGATGCTCGCATGCGGTAAGCAAGGCAGGGTCTATGTTGCCCAAGATTACGTCGGCGTTGGCGACCCGCTCACGCGTGATGGCGTCGGAGCTCGTGTAGATAAAGTCCTCGCCCGGAGCACTCGACTCAAGAATTGCGCGATGGCGGTCGTTGACGGGCAGCAAAACCAGGATGTTCACAAGCAGTCATCTCCGCTCAGCCTGCCAAAAAGGGACAGGTTTATTTTGGCAGGTTTTATCAGGCAAAACGTTCAAATAAAACGCCGGATGCAAAGCGGGTTTGCCCGTCAGCATCCGGCGCATCTGCGGCTACCAGCTCAGCAGCTCGTAGCCGTCCTCGGTCACCACGAGCTGTACCTCGCACTGGGCCGAGTCGCTGCCGTCCTTGGTGCGCACACACCAGCCATCGCCCTTGCTGATCTTGATGTCGGGCGCTCCGGCGTTGACCATGGGCTCGATGGTAAAGACCATGCCCGGGGCCATAATGGTGTCCACATCGGGCGCCTCGGTGGTAAAGCCTACAAACGGGTCCTCGTGGAACTCCTTGCCAATGCCGTGTCCGCCGTACTCGCGCACCACGCTAAAACCGGCGTCCTCGACCGTCTTTTGCACGGCCTCGGCCATAACGGACAGCGGAAGCCATGGCTTGACGGCTGCCAGACCCGCCTCCACGCTGGCGCGGGTGACGTCGACCAGGCGCTGGCGCTCGGCAGAGACCTCGCCGATGCAGAACATGCGGCTCGAATCACTAAAGTAGCCGTCCAGGATCGTGGAGCAGTCGACGTTGATGATGTCGCCCTCGTGCAGCACGTCCGTATCGCAGGGGATACCGTGACAGACCACATCATTGATCGAGGTGCATACGCTCTTGGGGTAGCCCTCGTAGTTGAGGTCGGCCGGCGTGCCACCGTGCTCGACGGTGTAGTCGTAGATCATCTGGTCAATCTGGTTGGTGGTCATGCCCGCGGCGATGTGCTCGCCTACGTAGTCGAGCACGCCTACGTTAATGGCGGCCGAGCGCTTGATGCCCTCGATATCGGCGGGCGTCTTGTAGAGCGTGCGGGGCAGAACCTCCCAGCCCTCTTCCCACAAGCGCTCGAGGCGCTCGTCGAAGGCGCTATGGCATTTCTTATATTTTTTGCCGCTGCCACACCAGCAAGCATCGTTGCGGCCGGGTACGGGTCCATTGTCAAACATGGCTAACTTCCTTTCATTCGCAGCTAGTATAGCCCACCCACGCGTTCATAAAAGTTGCGGTGATATAGTTCTGATTTAAGCGGTTTAACAGCACAAATAGGAACTATATCACCGCAACTGATGGGGCGGGATGGTGGGTAATGGCTGCTGCGTGGTTTTGCTAGTAGCTCACCTGGCAGGGGATGCCGAGGGCTTGGACGCGCGCGGCAATGGCATCGAGGACGTCGGGCGCTGCTTTGGCAAGGCCGGCGACCGGCGTCTCGCGCGCCACCGTGTAGATAGTCGCCTCCTGCGGGCGAATGCGTTCGAGCGCCGCGAGCCAAGGGCCGACGTACTCCTCGCCGGTGTTATCGAGAGACTTGCCTCGGTACTCGCCGCTCAAAAACATCGTCTGGATAATGACGTGGCCGTCAAAGCTCGCGAACGTTTCGATCTGGTGCTCTACATCGTAGGGGCCAACGGGCTGGTCGAGCAGCTGGATAAAAGCCGGGTCGACCGTATCGAGCTTGAGGATGTTGTCGTCGACCATCATGAGCGCATCGTGTACCTGGGGACGGTCGGCGCGCGTGCCATTGGAAAGCACGGCAATCTTGGTGTTTGGGGCCAGCTCGTCGCGCAGCGCGACGGCGCCGGCGATGGCCTGCGGAAACTCCGGTGCGGCGGTGGGCTCGCCGTTGCCTGCGAAGGGGATTACATCGGGGAGCTCGCCCTCGGCTGCCATCTCGCGCAGCTTTACCTCGAGCGCGTCGAGTGCCACGGCAGCTATGTTGTACGGCTCATGGCAGGGGCGCTCAGCGTTGAGACCGTTTTCGCAGTAAATGCAGTCGAACGTGCAGATTTTGCCGCTGGCCGGCATCATGTTGACGCCGAGCGAAAGGCCCAGGCGACGGCTGCGAACGGGCCCAAAGATGGGGCTGGCATTTAAAAACGTAGACATAGGCATATGCTCCTTGGGACAGTTGAGCTTAAGCATAGCATCGGCCTTCATGTGGGTTGCGGGTTTGGGCGCTGTTGTTTAGGCAGAAACCTTGCAATCGGGCGAGTTTTCGAAACCCTGTCATGAAAGGGTGCGAGCTGGGTACAGTAGACGCATTCATGTACACACAAAATGACGCCATCTGACCAAGCCGCACCCCGGCACGGCCTGGTGGTGTTGACGATGGGAACACAGTATGGATTTTACGGTCGAGAATGCGGGCACTACGATCGCCTGCCGCGAGTATGCCGGCCCGGTTGTATCGTCCGACGCACCCGCCTTGGTGTGCGTGCACGGTGCGTGCGTCGACGGCGTCTTTTTTGACGCCATCGCCCGCGAGCTCGCCTGTGACTATCGCGTCATTACCTACGACCGGCGCGGTTGCGGCGAGAGCGGCGACGCTGCAGACGGACGCTACGACCTCGCCGTCCAGGCCGCGGACCTGCAGGCCGTTATCGAGCGTATTGGCGCTCCGGCAAACGTGCTCGCGCACAGTGCCGGTACGCTGGTGACGCTGGAGCTTCTCCGTGCAAACCCCACCATAATCTCGCGTGCGATTCTGCATGAACCCGCCGTGACGGATGAGGGTGCCGGTCTGGGCGCGG
Source organism: uncultured Collinsella sp. (assembly GCA_905197385.1). GTDB lineage: Bacteria > Actinomycetota > Coriobacteriia > Coriobacteriales > Coriobacteriaceae > Collinsella. The sequence continues at coordinate 8,688 of CAJJYO010000028.1, read as the reverse complement.
CCCCGGTTTTGCTCGAGATGATCGCCGCGGGAAAGGTCTCCAGGGCATTACGGGCCTTCCTGGGCGCCATCGGCGATTCGGACCCTGAGGCCCCCAAGTTAACCGAGGCAGAAGCCAAGCATGCCCTGCGCAACGGCCGCAGCTTCATGGCAAACGAATACGGGATTACTATGACCTGCGTTCCCGATTGGGATAGCGTTCGTGCGTCGAAAACGGTGGCCGCCGTGCTCCTGGGCGAGCTCTCGATTGGCACGCCTCGCGAGGCGGGCACAAGGGTGGCGGCTGAGCTTTTGGACTGTCCACTCGTAATGGTTCCCGGCGCGCACAACGGCCTGCGCGATCGCTCGGGAGCGGCTGCCCAGACTGTCCGTGGCATCCTGGGGCTCTAACACCCGCAATAGCCAAAGCAGGCTTCATCCGCAAACGTTTCGGCCTTGTTAACAAATGTGTTCAAAACCTCACGTCTGCGGCTTCAATCGCGCCGGCTGCCAACTCATAAAAATGTAACAGCATTTACGTGCTTACCTGCATCGGCAAGGTGTTACCCTTGTAACATTTGGAACCCACCGCTACCATGCGAAGCTATCGAAAGGGCCCCATATGCTCAATAATCACGAGGTCAATCTAACCGACGAGGAGGCTGCCGCCGAGGTCGCCCGTGTCGCGAAGACCTACCCCGTGGTACGTTTGCTGTCGGCCGATCAGATTAAGAGCGAGCCTAACTGCCTGCTCGCCGGTGATCGCTGCCCTTGTTTGCGCCAGGCAAGTCTTGAGGCCTTGACAGATTCCGATGAGGTGTCGGAGCAACTCCTCAACGATGGCGTTGAGTACCGCGCCCATCTGCGCCCTCTGAAGGTCGAGGGCGAGCCTCATGTCCTGCTGATGGTGCGTCCGATCGATGGGCAAGAGGCTGCAAAAGAGGACCTTGTCTACACCGACGTGCTGACGAGCGTGCATAATCGCCGATATTACGAGGAAAAGCTCCGTAGCGCCCGCATGAATGCCGGCGTTGCGATGATCGACCTTGATGATTTTAGGGTCTTCAACGATACGTGTGGCCGTCATGCCGGCGACCTTGCGCTCGGTGCCGTGGCGACAGCCATGCGCAGCGGAATCCGTTCGACTGACGAGCTTGTGCGCTATGGCTGCGACAAGTTTGTGGTTGTCATGCCCAATATTCCCTCCGATGACTTCACCCGTCGCCTGCATCAGGTGTCCGATGCCGTTCGTTCCACGATTATTCCGGGCCATGAGTACGTGAGCTTGACGGCATGTGTTGGTGGCGTTCGCATTCATGACGAGACGGTCGATGAGGGCGTTGGCCGCGCTGTCCAGTTATTGAGCCGCGCTAAGGCAAAAGCCGGTACGGTCGTGACCGATGCCGATTCCATCGAGGCCTTCCAAAGCGAAAAGCCTTTGGTACTTATTGTCGATGACTCCGAGATGAACCGAGTCATTCTCAGCGAGATGCTCAAGGACGAGTATTGCATCCTCGAGGCCGATAACGGTCGTACGGCGCTCGACATGGTCGATCGCTATGGCGATGAGTTGTCGCTCGTGCTGCTGGATATTGTCATGCCGGGCATAAGCGGCTTTGAGGTGCTGGCCGGTCTGTCGCGCCGATCGGTTAGTGACAATCTGCCTGTCATCATGATTTCGAGCGAAGATTCCGATGATATGGTTCTGCGCGCGTACGAGCTGGGCGCCTCGGACTATATCAACCGCCCGTTTGACTCCCGTGTCGTGCGCCGCCGTGTAAGCAACACCATCCGCCTATACGCCAAACAGCGCCGCCTGACGAGCCTGCTGTCCCAGCAGTACAACGAGCGTGTCAAGAACAGTCGCATGCTCATCGACATCATGGCTGGCGTCATGGAGCTTCGCAACGGCGAGAGCGGCAGGCACGTTACGAACATCGAAAAGCTGACCGAGCTGCTGCTTGGCTGTCTGGTCCAGCGTAGCGACACCATTTCCCTTGACAATGAGGAGCGCTCCACGATTGCCCTGGCTTCGGCGCTGCACGATATCGGCAAGATGTCGATTGACGATGCGATTCTCAACAAACCCGGGCGCCTTACGCCCGAGGAGTTCGAGATTATGAAGACGCATACCACGATCGGCGCCGACATGCTGCTTGAGCTGGGTAGCCATCACGCCGGCAATGCGCTTATGGAATATGCGTACCAGATTGCGCGTTGGCATCACGAGCGCTGGGACGGCAAGGGTTATCCCGATTGCCTTAAGGGCGACGAAATTCCCATTGCCGCACAGGTGGTTTCGGTGGCCGACGTGTACGATGCTCTGACGAGCGTGCGCGTGTACAAGGACGCTATCCCGCACAAGGAGGCAATTCAGATGATCCTGGACGGTAAGTGCGGCACCTTTAACCCGCTGCTGCTCGATTGTCTGCTCGAGGTGCAAGACCAAATTGCCGAGACGTTGGCACGCCCCGCTGACGTCGTCGCGTTTCCCACGATTTAGTTTGACCAAAGGAGTTTTTAATCCATGATTTCCATGCGTGAGGCGTATGAGAAGATCGGCGCCAATTATGATGACGCGTGCGCTCGGCTGATGGGCGAGGAAATGCTCGCCCGCTTTGCCCTCAAGTTTTTGGATGACGAGAGCATGGACAAGCTGGAGGCCGCCATGGCGGCGGGAGACGCCGAAGGTGCGTTTATGGCAGCGCACACGCTCAAGGGCGTGAGCCAGAACCTGGGATTCGATAATCTGTACGAGCCGGCGGTCGTGGTAACCGAAGCACTGCGTGGTGCCGATGCCGTTGACGGCGCTCGCGAGGGGATGCATGCGCTGCAGCAGCAATATGCGGCTACGATGTCGGCCCTGCGCGAGGCGGCTGAGTAAGGGCTTGCGAGCCTTGGGCTGTGTGCCTGTCGCGTATAGGCAAAAGGGCGCCCCGTCGGACCATGTGGCCGGCGGGGCGCCCTTATCTGTTATGCGGTTCGCGAACTAGCGGGTCTGCTTTACCTTGGCCGCCGCCTCGACAAACGACTTCCACAGGTTAAAGTCGGTCTCGAGCGTCTGCCAGGTGTACTCGGGATGCCATTGCACACCCAGACAGAACGGCTGGCCTTCGACTTCGATGCACTCGGGAACGCCGTCGGTTGCCTTGGCGACCAAGCGCGTGCTCTTACCCAGACGATCGACGCAGCAGTGATGTGCGGAGTTGGTCTGGATCAGCCTGTGCCCGCCAACCGCGCGCTCCAGCAGCGAGCCCGGCACGACCTCGACAGGATGCACAGGGTCGTTGAGCACGTGGGTATGGCGCCACTGCGTGCGGCCCTCGCGCGCGCCCAGGCTCGGCACGTCCATGCACAGGGTGCCGCCAGTGGCGACATTGAGCAGCTGTGTGCCGCGGCAGGTGGTAAAGAGCGGCTTTTTGGCGCGGAGCACCTCGCCGACTAGCTTAAACTCAAAGCAATCGCGGATCTCGCAGCAGAGGGTGGGGTCGTAGGGTCGATCATCGCCCCAACGTTTGGGATTGACATCGGGGCCGCCGGGGATGGCGATGCCGTCGGCGATATCGACGTAATGACGGATGACCTCAATGTCCTCGGTGATGGACATCTGCAGCGGCAGGCCGCCGGCGGCAAGAATGGCATCGACAAAGACGCTGGCGATTTCCTCGTTGGGGGAGAGCGTCTCGCTCAAAAACGGCTTCGCTTCTTCCCAACGCGGCGCGACGAGGATGAGCGGACGGTCGGCGGGGGCGACGTCGACGTGCGGGGTGTATGACGATGAAGTGCGAGTTCCGATCATAGGTGTAGCTTTCGAGTTTGGATGGGCATGGCGGGCGGGTGAGCGGTCTGGTTAGTGGCCCTTGATGGAGTTGAGGAAGTCCTGGGCACGCTTGGTCTGGGGGTGGTCGAAGAACTCGTCGGGCGTGCCGGTTTCCACGATCTGGCCGTCAGCCATAAAGACGACGCGATCGGCCACGCGGCGGGCGAAGTTCATCTCGTGCGTGATGACGATCATCGTCATGCCCTGCTGGGCAAGACGGACCATGACCTCGAGCACCTCGTTGATCATTTCGGGGTCAAGGGCACTCGTGGGCTCGTCAAAAAGCATGGCCTTGGGCTGCATGGCGAGTGAACGGGCGATGGCCACGCGCTGTTGCTGGCCGCCCGAAAGCTGTGCGGGTACCTTGTCGGCCTGTTCGGCCACGCCCACGCGGCTCAGCAGGTCCATGGCGCGCTCACGAGCTTCCTCCTTGGACACGCCCAGCACATCGACCGGCCCCAGCATGACGTTCTGCAGTACGGTCATATGTGCGAACAAGTTGAACTGCTGAAATACCATGCCCAGCTCGGCACGCATGCGGGCAAGGTCCTTGCCTTCCTGCGGCAGGGGCTCGCCCTCGATGAGAATCTCGCCCGAGTCGATGGTTTCCAGGCGGTTGATGGTGCGGCACATGGTCGACTTACCCGAGCCCGAGGGTCCAATCACAACGACGACCTCGCCGCGGTCGACCGACAGATTGATGTCGTTGAGGACGTGCAGATCGCCATAGTGCTTATCGACGTGTCTGAGCTCGATCAGCGGCTGATTGCCGGTGGAAGAGGTGCTCTGTGCCATGGTGCTCGGCTCCTTATGACTCGAAATGGTAAAGCGTTAGCGGATGATGGTCACGCCGGTCTTGTGCGAAACGTAGACAGCGGCCTTGTTAATCGCGACGTTGATGAGGATATAGATGACCGCGATCACCAGGTAGACCGACACAAGGGCGTCGTAGTTGGTGATGAGCACGCGGGCATTTTGCATGAGGTCGGGGTAGCTCACCACGTAGGCGACGGTGGTGTCTTTGACTACGACCACAAGCTGCGAAATCAACGACGGGATAATAAACCGAATCGCCTGCGGCAACACGATTTTAAAGGTGATTTTAGCTTTGGAGAGACCGAGCGCCTGGGCCGCCTCGACCTGCCCGCGCGGTACGGCGTTGACGCCGGCGCGGAAAATCTCGGCCAGCACGCCGGCGGCAGCGAGCGCGACGGGAAGCGTGAGCATCCAAAACGACGGCAGCGCGATCTTGTACTGGGGCAGCACCAAAAAGAAGAAGTAGATGAACAGCAGGCTCGGCACGCCACGGAAGAAGTCGGTGAGCACACGGCAGACCAGCTGCAGCGGCTTAATGTCGCTGGTACGGCCGAGCATAAGGGCTAAGCCCAGCACCAGCGCGATGGCGCCGGCGGTGAGTGCGACTTTAACGGTGCCCTCAAAGCCGGCAAGCAGGAACTTCCAGGTGGTGAGGTGCGTAAAGAAATACCAATAGTGGACCGAAAGCTGACCGGTCACATAAAAGCGCTGCAACACGAGGACGACGAGCGCGGCGACGGCAACAAGCGAGATGGCGGTGCCGATGCGAATCTTGGCGCGCATCTTGGGGCCGGGAGCCTCGTAGAGCGCATCGCGCATGGTGAGCGCGGAGGTGGAGTGCTTGCTCATCGGAGGATCCTCACCTTCTTATCGATGTAGTTGCCAATGTGGCTCACCACAAAGGCCGTGCCCAGGTAGCCGAGCGCCGAGATAAAGAACGCGGCGACGCCGCCGAGCGAGCGCGTGTTGATGTAACTCACCACGCCGGTGAGCTCTTGCGGCTTAAGCGGCACCTGGCTGCCCAAGGCGGTAGTGAGCATGACGGCGATAAAGAGGTTCGTCATGGGCAGCACGCTCGAGCGCAGCGCCTGCGGAATCACGATTTTGGCGAGGATACGGTTAAAGCTCATGCCCAGCGAGCGGGCGGCTTCCACCTGACCGACGCCGACGGTGTTGATGCCGCTCATAAAGTTTTCGGAACCAAAGGCCGAGCCCAAAAGGACCGTGGCGACGATAACGCAGGTGCGGTAGGGCAGGACGACTTTGAGCGGCGGCAGCGCGTAGACGACGATGATAAGCAGCGCGATGCCGGGGATGTTACGGAAGACCTGGACATACAGGTCGCCAAAGACGCGCAGCGGCTTGAGCGGCGACACGCGCATCACGGTGACGGCGACGGCCAGCACCATGGCGATGGCAAACGACTCAAGCGTCATGCCCCAGGTTGCGAGCAGCGCGTCGATATAGTTCTGGCCATAGAGCGACCAGAGCTCGGAAAGACTCATGCGGACCTCCCGCCGATAAGGAAAGGGGCTCCCGTGTGTACGGAAGCCCCGACAACTCAGTGAGAAAACAGTTTACCGCAATAAAGCGCATCATGCGTTTCCGTATGGTTTCGTTGCGGCCGTTACCAGGCACGCTGCCTAGGCGCCGATTTCGGGCAGCTCGGGAACATTGGTGTCGCCCGTACGGTCGCCGATGCAGATCTGCCACAGCTCGGTCCAGGTGCCGTCGTCCTCGATTTTCTTAAGGAAGTCGTTAACGAAGGCGACGCCGTCGGAATCGAGCGGCAGACCAATGCCATAGGGCTCCTTGTTGCCGAAGGACTTGCCGGCGATCTTGTACTTACCGGGCTCGCGGACCAGGGCGCTCTGCTGCATGTTGTTGTCGATGACGTAGGCGTCAACGCGGCCCTGCTGGAGTGCCTGGCGGGCCTCCTCGTCGGTCTTAAACTCCTGCTGGCTGGCCTTGGGAGCGAACTCCTCCAGGATGGCGGGGCCGTTGGAGCCGGACTGGACGGCGACGTTCTTGTCGGCCAAGTCGTCGACGCTCTTGATGTCGTCGTTATCGGCGAGCACCAGGATGGCCTGCTGCGTGTAGTAGTAGGGACCGGCGAAGGAGACGAGCTTCTTGCGCTCGTCAGTGATGGTGTAGGTGGCAAAGACGGCGTCGACCTGGCCGTTCTGCAGGACAGACTCGCGCGTGTCCGAGGTCACCTGGGTGATCTCGACCTTGTTCTCGCCCAGAATGTAGTTGGACAGGAGCTGTGCGATACCGGCATCGAAGCCGCGGGTCTGACCGTCTTTCTCGTTGAGGAGGGAGAAAAGCGTAGAGGTCTGAACGCCGCCAATCTTAAAGACGCCGGCGTCCTTGACGGCTGTGGCCCAGGTGCTGGCGGCGATGGCATCGTCGTCGGCTTTGGGGCCGTTGTCGACGAGCTTGTCGAATGCCTTGGCGTCGAGCGTGGTGGAAGCCTCGGTATCCTCGGAGCTCTTGGAAGAGCCGGCGGCGGAACCCTTGTCGGCCTCGGCGCTGGTGTCGGAGCAGCCGGCAAGACCAAGGCCGGCGACGGTTGCGAAGGTGGCGGCAACGAAGCCGCGGCGGTCGAGAACGACCTGCTGGGAGAGGTTCTTGCTCATGGTAGAACACCTTTCTCAATAAAATCCCTAGCGGTTGAGTAGAGTTATACCCTATCGCGCTCAAATGGGTCAACACGAAATAACTCAGAAACATACTTACCTTATGGGTTATTCTACCTACTAAAAAGGGACAGGCACCTTCGTGGTGGTTTTGGCCGATGCGGCGGCATGCCTTGTTGCTTTGTCTCGATCTGTAACATCTGCAGCCGTTTTTGCCGAGCGACTGTTACAGATCGAGATTTTCTCTTCAGGGGAATTCGAATGTCTCAATCTGTAACATCTGGACGGCCAAAAGGTCTCTATCTGTTATAGATTGAGACAAAGGTCTGGGACTAGGACGTCTTATCCAGATCTGTAACAGTTAGACGGAAATTCGGACCCTAGATGTTACAGATTGAGATAATCGCGTCGCGAAAATAAAAACCTCCGCAGGGGTGCTTTCCTTGCGGAGGTTTTCTTACTCGTTGAGTAGTCTTACGGCTTCGGCGGCCATGTTCTCGACCGTCATGCCGTTCTGAGCGAGCAGCTCGTTGGGGTCGTAGCGGTCGGGGAAGCCCTTGGCGATGCCGAAGGTGCGCGTGCGCACAGGCGTGCAGGCCAGATAGCACGCGACGCGCTCGCCCCAGCCACCGTCCAAGATGCCGTCCTCGAGGGTGACGACAACGCGATGCTCGGCGGCAAGACTGTCGAGGAACTCACGGTCAAGCTCGGTTGCAAAGCGCGGGTTGACGAGCGTGGCCTCGATACCGTACTCGGCAGCCAAGCGGTTTGCCACGCGCTCGCCCAGCTCAAAGAAATCGCCAAGCGCGAGCACGGCAACGTCGCGGCCCTGACGCACCACGTTGTAGCGAACGGCACTGTAGTCGGTGTCTTCGGCAGGTGCAAGGTCGGGACGGCTTACCAAGCCAATGCCCGGTACGCGGATCGCCGCGGGATGCTCGCGGTGGTCGAGCGACCAGCTCAGCATGGACAGATATTCCTCCATGCAGGCCGGCGCCAAGTAGTGCATGTTGGGAAGACCGCCCAACATGGAAATATCAAAGAACGAAAGGTGCGTCTCGGACGTGGTGCCAAAGATTGACGCACCAAACACCAAAATGGTTGCCGGGGCGTCGTTGAGGCACAGGTCGTGCCACAGCTCGTCGTAAGCGCGCTGCAAAAACGTGCCGTACACACCAAAGACTGGCTTGGCGCCCGAGCGCGCAAGCGCGGTGGCAAAGGTCACGGCGTGCTCCTCGGCAATGCCCACATCGACGAACTGTTTGCCGGCGGCAGCGCGAAGCTCGGGTGTAAAGCCCATGATGTAGGGCGTGGCGGCCGTGATGCCCACGACCTGCGAATCGCGCTCGATGGCGGCGCTGAGCGCCTCGCCCGTAATGTCGGCATAGGTGCGCGGCGCAGGCTCGCTCGGATGGCCCGGGCAGAGCTTGCGGCC
>CAJJYO010000027.1 GCA_905197385.1 uncultured Collinsella sp. | reverse complement strand
TTTCCGGCGCGGCCCGCTTAGTATCGCGCATAGATTCGCAAGGTTGCGGCAGCCAGTGGCTTACTTGGCGTCGTAGGCCTCGGTATCCCACCAGTCGAGCTGGGCGATGTTGTCGCGGATGTGCTGGCAGCTCTTGTGGAAGCCCTCGAGCTCGTGCTCGGAAAGGTCGAGTGTGTAGACCTCCTCGACGCCCTCGGCACCGATCACGCACGGCAGGGAGGTAAAGATACCCTCCTCGCCATACTGGCCGGTCATAAGCGTAGAGGCCGAAAGCACGGCGTGCTCGTTGTGCAGCACGGCGGCGCAGACGCGCGCGGCGGAGTTGGCAACGGCGTACTCGGTGCACTGCTTGCCCTGGTAGGTCACATAGCCGCCCTTGCGTGCAAGCTCCTCGACCTCCATGTGGTCGAAGGCGTACTTGTCGGGGTTCTCGGCCTGAAGCTCGTTGAGGTTTTTGCCAGCGATGGTTGCGGCCTTAAAGGCAGCAAGCTGGCTAAAGCCGTGCTCGCCGATCATGTAGGCGTCGATGGACTTGGGGCTCACGCCGACCTTCTTGGAGATCTCGGTGCGCAAGCGGGCGGAGTCCAGACCGCAGCCCGAGCCGATGATCTTCTTGGGATCGTAGCCGGTCAGGTGCCACAGCTCGGTGCACACGACGTCGCAGGGGTTGGAGATGCTCACGAAGATGCCGTCAAAGCTGGCGTCGACGATGCGCTTGGCAAAGGAGCGGGCGGCGTCGGTGGTAAAGAACAGCTCGCCGTCGCGGTTGCCGGCGGCCAGCGCGACCTTGCCGGCAGCGTTGACGATGACGTCGCAGCAGGCAAGCTCCTCGTAGTGGTCGTAGCAGTTGACGATCTTGGTGTTGTACGGGACAAACGAAAGGGAGTCGCGCAGGTCCTGGACCTCGGACGTCACTTTGGCCTCGTTGATATCGCACAGGTACAGCTCATCGGCAATGCCCTGCATGAGCAGGCTGTTGGCGACATGTGCTCCTACGTGGCCCTGGCCGACCACACCGATCTTACGCGTCTGGTACATATACGTATCCTTTCGGCCGAGTTTTTCGCGTCGAACCATTGTAGCGTCCTGCTGCCACTTTGCTAGGCTAAAGCGCCGTAGATTTTTGGACATGCCTTAATCTCTACTTTTGGAGTGATTTGGGCCGCTGACGGCATCGCTGGGCGATGCACTCGCGCGGATGGGGCCGGTCGTTGTACCATAGCTGCAACTGACTCATAAGGAGCATCCATGCCCATTCGCATCCCCGACGCCCTCCCTGCCGCCGCGCAGCTCGAGAGCGAGAACATCTTTGTCATGACCGAGTACCGCGCGCTGCACCAGGACATCCGTCCGCTGCGCGTGCTCATCCTCAACCTCATGCCCACCAAAATCGCCACCGAGACGCAGATCATGCGCAAGCTCTCCAACACGCCGCTACAGGTGGAGGTGGACCTGCTGCGCACCAAGACGCACGAGGCCACGCACGTGAGCGCCGGCCACCTGGAGACGTTCTACCGCACGTTCGACGACATCCGCGACATTCACTACGACGGCCTGATCATCACGGGCGCGCCGGTGGAGCAGATGCCGTTCGAGGAGGTCGACTACTGGCCCGAGCTCTGCCAGATCATGGATTGGTCCACTACGCACGTACACTCTACGCTGCACATTTGTTGGGGCGCGCAGGCCGGTCTGTACCATCATTACGGTATCCAGAAGTACGACCTGCCGGCAAAGGCGAGCGGCGTGTTCGAGCATTATCTAGTGAAGCCGCAAAGCCCGCTAGTCCGCGGCTTTGACGACCGTTTCTATGCCGTGCATTCGCGCAACACCGATGTGTGCCGCGAGGACGTGGAGGCCGAGCCGCAGCTTGAGGTTGTGGCCGTGTCCGACGAGGTTGGCCTGTACATCGTCAAGTCGACCGACAGCCGCCGCTTCTTTGTATTTGGCCACCCCGAGTACGATACCGACACGTTGCGCCTGGAGTACGAGCGCGACGTGAAGCGCGGGCTCAACCCTCAGGTGCCGGCGCATTACTTCCCGGGCGATGACCCCACCGCCGAGCCGCGCAACGTCTGGCGCAGCCAAGCTCAACTGCTCTACACCAACTGGCTCAACTACTACGTCTACCAGACCACGCCCTACGACCTGGCCCGCGCCGGCGAGGAGCACTAGGCCGTCGGGAGGTGCGCCAGCCGTTAGGAGCTGATGATGTGGGGTAGCGGCAGGTCGTGCGCATCGGTAGGAACGCCATCGACACGCTGCTCGTCAAAGGCGATGCCGATGATTTGACATGCGGGTGAGAGCATGGGCAGGTAGCGGTCATAGCAGCCGCCGCCGTAGCCCAGGCGTGCGCCAGCGTGGTCGAAGGCTGCAAGCGGCACGACGACAATGCCGAGAGCTTCGGCAGGCACGATGGGGAAGCGGCTGCTGTCGATGTCCGTGGCCGCAAAGGCCCGCGTGGGGTGGGCGATAAACGGAGCCGCGGACGCATCGTCGGCGGCAACTGCCCGCATGCACATGCGCTGGCCACAAGCTGCGGCGTCTGTTGCCGAGAGTATGCACGGATAGGCCACGCGCCAGCCGCGTTTGGCGGCCGCTGCGGCAAACGCGGCAGGATCGACTTCGGAACCCATCGCGGCATAGGCGGCAACGGTGTGCGGCGTCGCGGCATCCAAGCGATCCAACAGCTCAACAAGCCGCGCACAGATAACGGCGGACTTCGCCGCCCGCACATTCAAATCAATCGCATCGCGCCGGGCAATCACCGCCTGCCGCAACTCAGCCTTGTCCATCCCAACCTCCTCTAGCAAACCTGCCAAAAAGGGACAGGTTTATTTTGGCAGGTTTTATCTGGGCAAACACCCAAACCACCACATAAGTCATCGCAAAGGGGACAGTTCATGAACCCCCTTCGTGGTGGTTTTGACGAAGAGCGGGTGTTCGCGGTTTGTCTCGATCTGTAACAGTAGCTCGGCAAAATCGGACCTAGATGTTACAGATTGAGACAAAGGGCCGGCGTCATCCGGAAACGTCTCGATCTGTAACATCTGGAGCCAATATTGCCGCCTAGATGTTACAGATTTAGACAAACTGGTGGGACGGGGTGAGCTGCCCCGCCCAAGCAGCGGCAAAAGAAAAGGTAGATTTTCAGGCATGTCCCAAAAACCTACCTTTGCTGTGCGTTAACCCATCAGGTCGACGACGTTAAAGCCGGCGTTGCTCTTAGCGATGACGTCTCGGCCGCCAAAGACACAGGTTGGCGACTCGGCTGCGATGCGCGTCACGTCGGCGCCAAGCGAGCGAAGCTCACCGGGCGTGGCGGCGAGCATCTGGGCGCGGCGCTCCTCGCGTGCATGCGGATCGAGTCCGGCCAGGTAGGTCGTGTTGCGGCGCTTGGTGAGCGCGTACGGCTTCACCGGCGCGTCCATGCCGCTCACACAGCTTACGATAAAGCCCTCAAAGGCGGCCTCGTCGGGCTCAAAGCTGCCGAGCCATTCGCCTGCGCGCGCCACACGCTCAATCGAGGGGTCGATTGCCGGGTCGCGGTAGGTGTAGAACGCCGCCTGACGCTCGCCGGCCGCGCGGAATCCGCAGCCGTACGCGCCGCCCTTCACGCGGATCTCGTTCCACAGGTAGTCGTAGGAGAGCGCGTTGGCGGCAACCGCCCAGGCGCCCGTCACGTCAAGCCCTAAGCGACGCGGATCGCACGCGCTTGCCGCAAAGCAGATGTCGCTGGGGATGACAAAGGCCTCGTGGCGGTCGCACGGCGCCGGCACCACGAGCGCGTCGCGGCCGGCATCGGTGCCGTCGCCAGCGTCCAGCCCCAGGTCGCCCGCGGCGGCCCAGTACGCGTTAAAGTCCTCATCGCTGCCAGTAAAGCTCGCCAGGCAGCCGTCGGCCACAAAGATGCGGCCCGCCATCTCGGCAAGCTTGGCGCGCAGGTCGTCCAGGCGCTCGTCAAAGTGGTCGAGCAGATCGCGCAGGAACAGGTAGAAGTCTACGCCCGAGAGCTGCTCACGAACCACGGCCGAAGGCGAGCTGTAGCTCATCGCGCGACCGAGCGCCGCCGAGTGACCGTTGTTGATAAAGCCCTGCTCGAGCCCAATGCGAATCTGCGTGAGCACGTCGCGCACGCGGTCGGCGTCGGCATCGAGCAAAAGCGTGCTCGACCACACCTCGCGCGGCAGGCTCGCCAGCGCATCGATCTTTTCGGACAGGGCGCCGGCGCTCACCAGCAGGTAGGGGCGCACACCGTCCACGTCGGGCTGGGTCATGACCTCGGTCGTAAAGCTCAAAAAGCCCAGCTTGCCGGCGAGTAAGTTGTCGAGCTCCTCGGCCGAATGCTCGCGCGTGGGCAGCTGCTTGAGCAGCCGGCAGAGCAGCGTCACGTAGGGCAGGTCCTCAAATGCGACGCAGCTCAGGTCGAAGTACTGCATGGCGTAGGCCAGACGGTTGGTGGGGATGCCGTGGCGCAGGCAGGGGATAGGCGCGGTCGTGTCCACGACCAGCGGCGGCTCGGGGCGCGCCTCTCCAATGTCGGACACGCGCAGGCGCGGCAGCGTGGCCTTGGCCTCGGGCGTGTCCTCGGCCTCCTGTGTGGCGCGCAGCGCGGCCGTGCGCTCGACCACGTCGGCCAGCTCGGCATCGGTCATGGCATCGCGCTTGGCTGCCAGTTCGGCGGCCTCGGCACCCTCCGCGCCCTCGGCGGCGTCCACCGGCGCCAACTCGACCAGCGCCATATGGTCGTTTTCCAGCACGAGCTCGCGCAGCAGGTCCTCAAAGTAGCTGCCGTTCAGCTCGCCGCGCAGCTCCTCGTACACCGGGCCGTACTTGAGCGCCAGCGTCGCGGCATCGTCATCGTAGAGCCAGGTGCTCAGCGCGTCGCACGCAATGGCCACGCCGTCGGCGATACCGTAGTCGCGCTGGCGCAGGTCGTATTCGTTGCTGCTGATGATGGCCTCCAGGCGCTCGCGCGGAACGCCATGCTCACACAGGTCGCGGCAGGCGTCCTGGAACACGCGGCGCAGCTCGCGCGCCACGCCGGGCTGCGCGTTTTGCAGCATGATGAGCTCATAGGGCTGCAGGCTCTCGGCCGCGGTGTAGCTCACCACGTTGCCGCCCAAGCCAGCGGCCAGAATGGCCTTCTTAACCGGCGCTTCGTTGGAGCCCAGCAGCGCCTCGAACAGAATGTCTGCCGCAATCGTGCGCTTGCGGTCGAGCGCGCTGCCTAGCACCAGGCCCAGGCCCACTAGGGCGTTCTCAGGCGTGGTGGCCATCTCGACGCGCTTATACTCGCAGGTCACGGACGCTTGCACGCCCAGCGGATTGGGTGCCAGCGTGGACGGGTCCTCGCCGGCGGCAACGGCTGCATCCATGCGGCGGCTCGCGGCACTCGGCTGCGACAGATAGCGCTCGTCCAAAAAGGCCAGTGCGCGGTCCACGTCCAGGTCGCCGTAGAGCGTGATATAGGAGTTGGAAGGATTGTAGTGGCGCGCATGCGTGTCCAGGAACTGCTCGTAGGTGAGCGCGGGAATCGCGCGCGGATCGCCGCCGCTTTCGTGCGCATAGGCAGTGTCGGGATAGAGCGCGGCGTTGACGGCGTCGTCCAGCACGCTCATGGGGTCGGACAGCGCGCCCTTCATCTCGTTGAACACCACGCCGTTATAGCGCAGCGTGCCCTCGCGCAGGCTCGCGGGGCTGTCGCCGCCCTCGCCCTCGGCGCCCTCCGGCAGGTCCAGCTCGTAGTGCCAACCCTCCTGCTCAAAAATGGTGGGCTTGGTATAGATGGCCGGGTTGAACACCGCGTCCAGGTACACGTCCATCAGGTTGTACAGGTCCTGCTCGTTGGTGGTGGCAACGGGGTAGATGGTCTTGTCGGGGTAGGTCATGGCGTTGAGGAACGTCTGCATGGAGCTCTTGATCAGATCGACAAACGGCTCCTTGACGGGAAACTTGGCCGATCCGCACAGCACCGAGTGCTCAAGAATATGGAACACGCCGGTGGAATCGGCCGGCGGCGTCTTAAAGCCAATGGCAAAGGCCTTGTTTTCGTCGTCGCATGCCAGGTACAGCAGGCGAGCGCCCGATGCGGTGTGGCGTAGCACATAGGCGTCCGAGTCGAGCTCGGGCACGGTCTCGCGGTGCTCGACGGCAAAGCCATGGCAGTTAGTGCCGGGCACTAACAGCGCGGCGGCAGCGGCGCGCGGGTCGGTTGAGGTAGTGGGCATATGCAGTCTCCTTTGACGCCCCAGCGGGGGCGAATCGAGTCGAATCCTCGAGAGTATACCCATATGGGGCCGCGGCTCTGCGGCGAACTGGAGACGATGTGGGTGGACTAGCCTAGCTAGGTTGATAACGAATGCCGCGGGTAGCCGCTGCACCCCGCTAAAGTGAAATAACACCCCGTTTACCGAATCATTTAGGAAATATATGGACTCCTAAAAAGTTCTAATACAATATAAGTCATCTATCTATAAGCTGCTGATTCCTTGCAAAGGTATGGTTGATATGGTTGAAGCAAATAGCGTTATCCCCCTGTACAAACAGATTGTCCGTGCGCTCTCTGATTCGATCGCCAACGGCACGTACCGCCCGGGAGATAAGCTTCCGACCGAGGCGGAGCTCATCGAGCAATTTGGCGTGAGCCGAATAACGGTTCGCTCCGCAATTAAAGAAATGGAAGATGCTGGGCTTGTTGAGAGGGCCCGAGGCAAGGGCACGTTCGTTTCGTCGGACACACAGATGTATGCCGCGGACGACCGTGAGAGCTTTACCCATTCGTGCCAGCTTGCGGGAAAACAGGCGTCTACCAGGGTTCTCGCAATGGGCTGGGACTTCCCAAGCCTGCGAGACGCGAAGTTCCTGGGCGTAGACGATACCCAAAAGGTATTGCGTAGTCGTCGTCTACGCCTTGTGGATGACAAGCCCACGATGCTGGAAACCAATAGCTATTCCGCTGCGCTTTCTTTTTTGGAGCATGAGTCCCTCGAGGATTCGCTGATGGCGGTACTTGATCGCCAGGGGATCAAGATGGGCCCCAACACGCGTACGCTCGAGGTCTGCTATGCGAGCGAGCTCGAGGCGGCATACCTTAACGTGGAACTGGACTCTCCGCTGCTTCTGTTTGTCGATAGACGTTATGCGCCAAGCGGCGAGCCGCTTTTCATCTCCCGTCAGGTGTACTGCACCGAGCGACTGAAGTTCTATTTGTAAATTAGAGATAGATTAGTCTATTTACCGACCAATTGCTACCGTTCGCGGATTTGGAAAATAGACACACCACGTAGGGCAGATTGCTAATATACTTTGTTATGACAATATAGTACGTCCTATTGGTATTGGAGAACTATGAATAAGATATTGCTAGCGAGTCATGGTTATCTCGCCCAAGGCATGAAAAGCTCTCTGGAGATTCTGATGGGCACTAACGACCGAATCGAGTGCCTGTGCGCCTATATCGATGACGATTCAAGGGACGTCGCGGCGTTGATTGATGCATGGATGGAGACGAGGGACCCTGCCGACTCTTGGTTTGTCGTGACTGACATCTTTGGCGGCTCTGTAAACAACGAATTCATCCAGAGGCAGGCCACCGGATCGTTTACGTTGATCACCGGAATGAACTTGCCGCTGCTGGTGGAAATGGTTACACAGCTGGACTCCCTGGATGCGGACAAGGCCAAAGCCGCGGTCGAGGGATCACGTTCGTTTATCCAGCTTTGTGAAGCGGCGGATATGCTCTCCGATGTCGAAGAAGAAGAGTTCTAGCTCAAGCTTCAACGAATAATTCAACCCTGTCATTACCTTTATTACGTGCGGAGATGATTACGATGATTAAGCTTACGAGGGTCGATTACCGATTGATTCACGGCCAGGTCGCCATGTCTTGGACGCATGCGCTGGATGTCGATTGCATCCTGTGTGCCAGCGACGCCGTGGCAAAAGACGACATGAGGAAGGCGGCCTTGAGGCTCGCCCGCCCCAGCGGCGTTAAACTCGTCATCAAGGATGTTGACGCTGCTATCGAGGCGCTCAACAGCGGCGTTACCGACAAGTACTCGCTGTTTATCATTGTTGAGACGATTGAAGATGCCTATCGTCTCGCTAAGGGTTGCAAAGACATCAAAGAGATCAATCTGGGTGGAACCCGAAAGTCTCCCGAGACCACGCTTCATCCGACCCCCGCGATCTTTGCGACCGAAACCGATGCCGAGCATATCCAAGAGCTTGTCAACGATGGCGTGGTTATCGAAATCCGTCAGGTCCCCAATGACTCAAAGGTATTTGCCAAGGACGTTTTCTAGCTGGAAACATGCCATTGTCAAGCATTTATTAACCAGGTCCTCCTTTCTTAAGCCCGCCGACCATTTGATCGGCGGGCTTTTTATTAAATAAAAATCAAAAAAATCTGAAATAGCTCTTGCATAGTTAGTTATATAAAGTATTATAACGTCATGGGATGAATGAAGGGTTCATCCAAGTGAGTTAGGAGTAAGGGATGTTCAATTTCGATGAGCCTCGTTACGAGAAGGTTGTGAGCGATGCCCTCGCTCTCCGTCCTCAGATTGAGGCTGCCGTGGACAAGGTCTGCGAGCAGGGTTATTCCAACATCTTCTTCATCGGCTGCGGCGGCACCTGGGCCCACACGCTCCCGATGAAGTATTGGGTCGAGACCACCACGGCCGACGTCGACGTCCACTGCGAGATTGCCGCTGAGTTCCTCGCATGCCCGCCCAAGACCTTCAACAAGGACTCGGTCTGCGTCTTCTCCACCCGTACCGGCACCACCCCCGAGATCATCGAGGCCGCCAAGTTCTGCCAGGAGCAGGGTGCCCGCACGCTGATGTATGTCTCCAACGACAACACCCCGGCCACTGAGTACGCCGATTACAAGTTCTTCAGCTTCGCCGAGGACGACGTTCTGTGCGAGGCCATCTACACCTACCAGATCACGCTGGTCGCCCGCTTCCTCAAGAACGCCGGCGCCTTCCCCAAGTACGACACCTTCATGGAGGAGTTCGGCAACATCGCTCCGTACCTCATCAAGGCCAAGGACGCTCAGGACGAGCGCTGCGCCGCCATGGCCGAGGACTTCAAGGACACCGACTACCACATGGTGATCGGCTCCGGCATGCTCTGGGGCGAGGCCTACGACTACGCCATGTGCATCCTCGAGGAGATGCAGTGGATCAAGACCAAGTCCATCCACGCCGCCGAGTTCTTCCACGGCACCATCGAGCTGTGCGAGGAGGGCACGAGCCTCATCATGCTCTACGGCGAGGACGACACCCGTAAGCTCATGGACCGCGTGGACAACTTCACTCACATGCTCGCCGACGAGAAGGGCGTCCATGTCCGCGTGAACAAGTTCGACACCGCCGAGGTCGAGCTGCCGTTCAGCGACCCCGAGTTCCGCAAGATCGTCTCCCCGATGGTCACCTACACCATCACCGAGCGTCTGAGCTGCCATCTCGAGCACGTCCGTAACCACCCGCTCACCACGCGTCGTTACTATCACCAGATGAACTACTAATCCTCTCAAATTGCTGCGGTTGTCTGCAGGCGAGCTGCGCAGAATGCCTCGTCTGCAGACCTGTTTCTGGGGTTGATCGAAATGGTTGCCCAGTATCTTCTAGTTGCACTGGTCGCATTTATTGCGTCCATGGACGAGCAATTATTTGGCATTACGATGCTTGGTCGTCCGCTGTTTACGAGCCTGTTCGTTGGCTTGATCCTTGGCGATGTCCAGCAGGGCGTTATCGTCGGCGCTGCTTTGGAGTCCATGTTCATGGGCGCCATCATGGTCGGTGCGGCGGTTCCTCCCGAGGTCTATGCTTCCGGCGTGCTTGGCTGCGCGTTTGCCGTCATTACGGGTACGGGCACGGCAACTGCCGTCGCACTCGCCCTTCCCGTCTCCGTCTTCCTTCAGGTGTGGCGCAACTTCTGCTACGCCGTTCCGGGTGCCTTTGCCTGCAAGAAGATTGAGACCGCTCTGGCAAATCGCGATCTTGCCAAGGCGAACCTGTACCATCTGACCGTCGTGCCGCTGTCGATTGGCATTCCGTCTGCACTGCTGGTGTTTTGCTCGCTGTTCTTTGGTGCCGACCTCATCAACAATGCGCTCAACGCGATTCCGCAGTTTGTGATGGACGGCCTCAACGTTGCATCCGGCGTCATGGTCTGCATCGGCTTCGCACTTCTTATCAGGACCATGGGCGATAACAAGCTGCTTCCTTGGCTGTTCCTGGGATTCATTATGGTCATCTACCTCAAGATGGACGTTATCGGCGTCGCCGCAGCTGCCATTTGCGTTGCACTGCTCCTGGCCTTCCGCGAGGGCTCGTCCGGTCCGCAGGCGGTTGCCGAGGATGAAGAGGAGGACTTCTAATGGCTACCCAGAACACCGACCTCAAAGAGGCCAAGAAGGACGCGATTATGACTCCCGATATGTATCGGAGCATGTTCCTTCGCCAGTTTACGAGCCAGTGCTCGCAGTCGTACGACAAGATGATGGCAATGGGCTTCATGTACACCATTCAGAAGCCCCTGCGAAAGATCTATCCCAACGACGACGATTACTATGCGGCGCTCGATCGCCATACCGAGTTCTTTAACATCACGCCTCATGTGCTTCCGTTTGTAGCCGGCCTTACGGTTTCGATGGAAGAGCAGGCGGCTGCCGATAAGAACTTCGACACGTCCTCGATTAACGCTATGAAGGTCGGCCTCATGGGACCGCTTTCCGGCATTGGTGATTCGTTCTACTGGGGTACGTTCCGCGTGGTCGCCGCCGGCATTGGTATTGGCATCGCGTCGACGGGCAACCCGCTCGGCCCCATCGTGTACGCGCTCATCTACTCCGTGATTAACTTTGCAACGCGTATCGTCGCCGCCCATCTGGGATACGACCTGGGAACCAAGTTCCTGCAGCAGTCCGAAGAGAACAACCTTATGTCTCGCATGACGCATGCTGCCGGCGTTCTCGGAATGACCGTTATCGGCGCCATGATTGCGGCACAGGTCTCGCTGTCCACGGCTTTGACCTTTGATGTGGGTGGTTCGGAGATTGTCCTGCAGGATCTGTTCGATTCGATCTTCCCCGGTCTGCTGCCCTTGCTGGCAACGTTCGCTTGCGTTGCCCTCTATAAAAAGGGTGTCAAGACCATTTGGATTATTATTGGCATCTTCGCGATCTGCATCATCGGAACGGGCTTGGGAGTGTTCGCGGCGGCGTAAAGTTGACTGCTATGCTCGCGCGTTGGATAACTAACTGACCGTTTGAAAACGGGGTTCGGCGTAAGGCCGGCCCCGTTTTTTGTTTGAGGGATTTTCCGACCGTCCAAAAATCCACGCTCGTCCATCACTCACGTATCTCTCATCTCTCATTTGTCACTAATACGAGAGATGGCACAAAGACGAGAGATAATTACGAGAGATAACTGAGCAGCAAAGAGACAGGCAATCATGGTATTGTCTCAATACCGATTGTTCTACCAGCAAAAATATGTATAAATGAAGCAAATGGTAGACATTCCATCTCTATCTATCTTTCTATCTCTAAGCCGAGAGATAGAAAGATAGATGAGAGATAATTACGAGAGATAACTGAGAGACGAGGGAAATCTATCCGTGGCATTCTCCGCAGGACCGAGCGAAAGGACGTGCAGATGAACGAAAACGAGCTGACCGGTCTGCTTGAGTCTTTAAGGCGTATGGGCTCGGATGACCTTAGCGTCGAAGTAAAAGAGAGCGCCATGACGCTTTCCCGCGACGTATGGGAAACGGTCAGCGCTTTCGCAAACACCGCCGGCGGCATCATCGTGCTCGGAGTGAGCGAGCGCGCGGGTTTTGTCCCAGTTGCAAACTTTGAGACCGAGAAGGTGCTCAACCAATTCGTGGCGGGCATGGGCGATGCTGGCGGTCGCGGAAAGCTGGCCAATCCGCCCAAATACACCATTGAGCGCGTGGGGCTTCGGGGGACCGTTGTTCTCGTTATCACGATTGAGGAGCTCGACCCGTCGAGCAAGCCTTGCTATGTCATAGAGCGGGGCGCTCAAGGTGGCAGCTACAAACGCATCGATGACAAAGATGTCCCGCTTTCGTCGACCGAGGTTTTGGCACTGTCGTCATACGAACGGACGAGTCCTAGCGATCGCGATGCGGTGCCCGGCACGAGTGTGGGCGATCTCGACGAGTCGCTGGTCGACCGCACGATAGAGCGTGCCTATTCGTTGACGCCTCGAGCGATGCGCGGTGCGGCGGACAAGAAGACAAAGATGGAGCGTCTGAATTTCCTCGACTTCCAGGGCAATGTTACCAAGGCCGGCCTCCTTGCCGCGGGCGTTTACCCTCAGCAGTTCTATCCCAAGCTCTTCATTGATGTGGCTGTCCACGTGGGAACTCAAAAGGGAGCTGCGGGGCCACTAAGGGTCATGGACCGCACAA
>CAJJYO010000026.1 GCA_905197385.1 uncultured Collinsella sp. | reverse complement strand
CCCGCGCGTGGGCGGTCCGGGGCTCGAGGCCGTCCGCGCCATCGCCGCCCGCTATTTCCGTGATCCCAAGCCGACGGAGGAAAACGGATCGTCTGCGGTGGGCCAAGAGCCGATGAGCATCGTGCCCTCGACCGTGATTGGTGCAACCGATGCCGCCAACTACCAGCGCATTTGCCACGAGTGCATCCGCTTCTCCGCCTTTGTGGTCGACGATGGCGAATGTGACCGCGGCGTCCACGGCACCAACGAGCGCATCACCCGTCGCGCCTACCTCCAAGGCATCCGTTTCCTCATCGCCCTGCTCCACACGCTCTAGCATGCGACAAGGGGATTGAGCCGATTTCATCGGTAACGAGACAAAAATTGTTATAGAAAAAGACTAAGATATCTTAAGAGACATATGCTGGGGTTGGTATTCCTTGAACGACTGCGGGCATGTGCCAGACTGCCTCGGCCCCCGGGGAGCACCCGGGCAGGTCGCCGTGTGACTGGGGAGGAAATTATGCAGGAGCTCAGAGAGACGACGTCTCGGCTCGTGAATATTGCTACCGGGGGGGGGTGTCTAAGCAGGGAACTTCCTGGTGAACACCGGCCGCGCGAGCGGTGGTCCGTCATGTCTTATGGCCGCCGTCGTGGGCTGCGCCCGGTTTCGCCATATGCGATTGTTCTGGCCCTCGCCGTCGCGCTGACGGCGAGTTTCTTCCTGCCGCTTCGTGCCGAGGCGGCGATCTCCGACCACACGGTTCCGACGACCTCGCCCTCGGGGACGACGATCAACCTGTTTGATTACTGGGTGAATCCGGATGATCACCTGTCGGTTTCCGGCAACGGCGGCATCAACGCAAACCACCGGTTCCAGTTCAAGGATCAAGGAGCCAGAGAGGAACTTAACCAGTATACGGGTGGCTCCCGGGTCCGCCCCGGCATCGTGAACAGCGTTCTTACCGGCGGTTACCCGAAACTCGTCGACCGCTGGTACGGAGAATCCCTCGGCTACCTGTTTGATTCCTCCGCCCAGACGGGCAAGATATCCCATATGGGTGTGACGGGTTTGTTGCGGGCCAAGGGCGGCTACTACGAGTATGACAGCTCGCAGAACTACGCGGCGTACAACGCCAATAAGAATGCATTTGATGTATACGATGCCCCCGGCGTTAAGCAGGCGGGGGCTGGGCCTCATACAGTAGGCCAGTTCTTCCCCTTCGATGCGGCCAATGAGGTATTCAAGGAGGAGAGCAGCGGGCTCGTCCCGAACGGCATTACGTCGCAGAACGTCGGCGACTCGCAATATAACGATGGCAATCCCCTCAACCATTATTTCGGCCTCTCAATGTCCACGCGATTCGTGCAGCCCAACGGCGGCCTGGCGAACGGTAAAGATGCCATGACCTTTGAGTTCGCCGGCGATGATGACGTCTGGGTGTTCATCGACGATGTCCTCGTGGGCGACATTGGCGGCATCCACACCCGTGCTGAGCTGACCATTAACTTCCAAACGGGCGAAATCACCGTTAACGGTTCCGCAAACGGCACGCTGCGGAGCAAGTTCCAGGCGGCAGGCAAGGGCGGCTCAGCCGAGAATTGGAACAGCAATACCTTCGCCGACGGCACCAACCACACCCTCAAGTTCTTCTACCTGGAGCGCGGCGCCACCGACTCCAACATGAGGCTCAAGTTCAACCTCGTGACGGTTCCCGAGTCCGACATTATCAAGTTCGACCAGGATGGCGGTCTGGTGGAGGGTGCTCAGTTCGCGCTGTACAAGACAGACGAGAGGTTCGCTGACACGACCACTAACCCAGAAAACCTACTTGGCTCCGGCACCACGAACGCGAATGGACAACTGACGCTCACGAATGACGTGGACAACGGCGTTATCAACTTCGATGACCTTTACAAAGAGCATGGTTACCAGTACTACCTCCTGAAGGAAACAAAGGCGCCTAACGGTTACCGCTCGAGTCTCACGGCGACGGATGGCAGCATGCAGCTCGAGTACGTGCCCGCGAGCGACAAGAACGACGCGAGCGGTGTCATCATCAACCGCGGCGGTATGGACGCGGGCAGCGTCGTGTGGAAGACCGGTGCGTTCGCCGCCGCGAAGGAGACCATCACCGCGCCGCCGACCGTGTACAAGGCAAATAATGACCTGGCGAAGTCCAACGAGACCGTCAACCTGGACTCCGGCATACTGTTCGCTGTGGTGCTCAAGCGCGATAAAAGCGCAGGCACGGGTATCAAAGATCAGAACAATTGGTACGCCGTGTCGGGCGACCCATCGACGGGAGCGGGGTACACCCTCGCCGAGAATCCGAGCAAGGCCGGCGCTATCGAGGCGGCGAAGAAGGACCTGCACGCCTTCACGCTCAACACGAGCGGCCAGTACCAGGTAGAGATTCAAAATCTGCCCGGCGACATCTCCAAGTACTACTACCTGCTGAGCGGTAATGACCGCAAGAATGCCGAGTACACGGTGGCCATCTACCATACAAAGGCGAGCTCGATCGGCGACGCGACTCCCGAGAACACCGTCCACGTGTACAGCGACGACATCGCAGACGGCACGAACTTCAAGCGACAGTTCGCCACGCGCTTGCTCGTCACGAACATCCAGAATCGCCTGTTCGTGCAGAAGACCGATACCGAGGGTAAGCCCGTTGACGGGGCGACGTTCGGCTTGTACAAGGCCGATCAGGTGACGACGGACGAGAGTGGCAAGGTCATGCTCAATGGCGAGCAGACCCCCTACGACACCCTGACGACGGGGTCGGTCGACTACCCGGTTCCGCTCAAAGGTGCGGGCATATTCCCGAATACGAGCACCCTTAACATGCCGCTCGTGAAGGGGACCTACTTCCTAAAGGAGGTCTCGGCGCCCAAGGGCTTCCTGCTTAACGACACGCTCACCAAGGTGATTGTGGACGATTCCGGCGTCCATGCCGATGCTGGTACGGCCGATGACGGTGTTTCGACGTTCGTGGGCCCGGGCGCGCCCATGAAGAGCCTGGGCCAGTTTGCCGCAGAGGGTGACATCGACAACACGCTCACGTGGATCAAGGGCCAGCGCCAGACGTCCGACGGGAAGCTCGACGGCAACGACAACCTTTCCTGGAACAATGACGCCAAGGGCGGCGAGGATGAGGTGCACCTCAAGTACGGCGCCAACGGACGTGTCTACCAGTATGGGCCCACCGAGGAGGGCAAACCTTATCGCTTGGAGACCGAGACGGGCTGGATACGTATGGGCATCACCCAGGACGAGCAGCCCAAGGGAACCACGTCGAAAGGTGCCCGTGCCAATCTGGGCGACATGAACCTGAATGCCCTGTTCACGGGTGCCACCTGTGTGCGCGTGGCGAACAAGCGCGAGGCAAGCCTCGAAGTGACGAAGAAGGTTGCCGTGCCCGATGGCCTGACGGGCAATAAGGGCGCGGAGTTCACCTTCAAGTTCACTGTGCCCACGACGGCGGGGAAGACGTACAAGGCCGCGGTGTTTGAGAACGCGGGGGCCGCAAGCGAGAAGCAGGTCGGCGATATGTTCGACCTGACGAACGGTCGCGAGCAGACCATCACGGCCGACCAGACGATCCGCGTGTACGGTCTCGACGAGCACGACGCCTACACGGTGCAGGAGCTGACCGGTACGGACAAGATGCCGGCCGGCTTCACGCTGACCAAGCGCGAGCAGGGCGGCAACGCCCCGAGCGGCGAGGGCGACAGCATCTCCGGCACGATCGCAAAGCAGAAAGCCGACGGCACGGTGGCCGACGCCAACAAGCTGGTATTCACGAACACCTACAGCGTAAAGCCGCCGGTAACGCTCAGCAATGCGTTCTGGGCGCAGAAGGTGCTCCAGGGCCGTGACTGGAAGGATGGCGATAGCTTCAAGATTTACCTGCGCGCGGACAAGGGCACGCCGATGCCCGCCGGTGCCGAGAATGCACCCGTGAGTGGTATGAAGCAGGTTGTGAAGACCGTTGAGAACGGGGACAAGTTCGACTTCGGCGAGATTGAGTACACCAAGCCCGGCACCTACACCTATCTCATCGCCGAGGCCACGCCGTCTCAAAACGACGCTAGCTGGCTGCCCGGGTTCGGGTATTCAAGCGCTTCCTACCGCGTCACGGTGACGGTGAAGGATCGCGGCGACGGCACGCTGTCGCAGCCGGCAGTCAAGATGGAGCAGACCTACACCGACGACGGCGTGAGCCATGAGGACAGCCCGATCGAGGTCGCTGACAAAATCGCCAAGATAACGAACACCTATAACACCGATGAGGAGACCATCTCCTTCAACGTGCAGAAGACGTATGCCGACCAGTCCGGTGCAAATCCGCTTGTGAAGGATAAGTTCACGTTCCAGCTCGAGGCACTCGGCGGGATGAAGAATGATGCCGTGCCGAGTGGCACCCTTAAGTTCGGCGATCTTGCCTACAGCGTCGATGCCAGCAAGGTCCCCATGCCTATGGGGTGCACGTCCACCACGACCACGGCGAAGAACGATGACGGCGGTATCGCCGCGTTCCCGCAGATCACCTATACGATGGAGAGCGAGAACCTCACCTACGTGTACAAGGTGACCGAGGTCAAGGATTCCGATACATCGACGTCCAGTGGCATAGGCTACGACGATACGGTGTACTACGTGCTGGTGAAGAACCAGCAGGTTGATAACGAGTCGGGGACGGGTAAGCGCCTGTCCTCCACGGTCACGTATTGGAAGGCCGACGGCACGCAACTGGCAGACGCCAACGGATACATCCCGTTCAAGAACACCTACACGGTGACCCAGGCGATGTCGGCGCCGGTTAACGTGCAAAAGACGTTCACCGGGCGCGCGTGGGAGACGAGCGATGCGTTCGACTTCACCCTGACGCCGGCGGATGATGCGACGAGGGACGCGGTTAAAAACAAGGTCGTTACCCAGAGGAAGGCTACCGACTCCGATGAGACCGGCGATCTGACGACTAAGGTTGAGATCGCAGGCGCCGGTGACGCGACGCGTTCTGCAACCTTCGGTGCGGGCGACCTGGTGTTCACCAGGCCCGGTACGTACACGTTCAATGTGAACGAGACGAAGCCGACCGACGCGAATAAGACTGGTATTGCGTATGACGGCCATACGTCCACGGTGACGTACACAGTGACCGATATCGAGAACGGCAAGCACACCGGTAAGCTGACCGCGTCGGTTGCGTACGACAACAAGCAGGCGACGACGGATGCCGACCGGCAGGTGACGGACGCCGCCGCGTTCACCAACATCTATGCGGCCTCTGGTACCTACGCGGGCATCGATGTGACCAAGACTCTGGTTGGTACCCCGCTGAAGAATGGCATGTTCCCGTTCACCATCGAGGCGATGACGTATAACGGTACGACGGCCCCGGAGCCGGCTGATACCGATAAGTCGTTCAAGAACACCGTGGGCAAGGATGACGGTGACGATACGCAGACCGCCACGATGTCCGGCAAGCTGAAGATGAACTTCACGCAGCTGAGCTACAACAAGGTGTATGTGTACAAGGTGTCTGAGGCGCATGGCGCCAACGCTGGTGGATACACGTATGACACCGAGTACCCCGGTGACGCCTACGTGCTCATTGCGGTGAAGCCGAATCCGGACAACAAAGGCCAGCTCTACACCGAGACGACCATCGCGAAGGGCCCGGGCGTGACGGCGCTTGTTGGCGGGGGCGGCAACGTTGATGCGCTGACGGCCGAGGCGATTAAGGGCCTCGATACCACGACCAACTACGTGAAGACGGTCTCGAGTCGCAATGCGAAGCCCGCTACGCCTACCGTCCCGTTCAAGAACAGTTACAAGTCAGACGCCAGCGACGAGCTGACCCCGCAGGTGACGAAGAAGATCTCCGGTGTTGAGAGCACGGAGAAGGCGTTCTCGTTCACGCTGACCGCCACGGAAGAGACACAGCAGAAGATCGCCGCCGGCGACTTGGGTGTGTCGGACGACCTGGCGGGCGACGCGCACGCGGAGTCCAAGGCCACGAAGGACAAGATTATCAAGGACAAGGGCCAGACGGTCGACTTCTCGAATATGACGTTCAACAAGGCGGGCGAGTACACGTTCACGCTCACCGAGGTGCACAACGCTGATGATGATCCCGCAGCGGACGGCGTGCAGAACGCCGGCTGGACGATGGACGCCTCCGCTTACACCGCCACGGTGACGGTGGAGGACGTGGACGCCAAGCTGACCGTCACGGGCGTGACGGTGAAGAAGGATGGTGACGCTGAGGCCAAGCCCATCAAGGCTGAGGTCAAGGACGGCAAGGTGAACCTCGCCACCTTTACCAACAGCTATGCTGCGAAGGGTTCCGTGACCCTGGCGGCGAAGAAACGCTTTACGGGCGGTGCGCTCGCGGGGAACGACTTCTCGTTCGCTCTGTACAAGGGTGACAAGGCGGAAGGCACGCCCATTGAGACCGTCACGAACGACGAGAAGGGCAACATTACCTTCCAGCCCATCAACTACACCGAGGCAGGTGACTACGAGTACACCATCAAGGAAGTTACCGGTAACGACCAGACCATCGTCTACGACGGTCAGAAAGTGAAGGTCAAGGTCAGCGTTACCGATAACAAGAACGGCACGCTGGACGCGACCGTCACCTACGGCGGCGATAAGGCCGTGCCGACCTTCACCAACGTGAAGCCGACGACGGACGTTACCGTCGAGGCCACGAAAGTTCTCGCGGGCAAGGCGCTGACGGACGGCGCGTTCGCCTTCGGCCTGTACCAAGGCGACACGTCCACGGGTAATCCCGTCAAGATCGTCCAGAACGACAAGGAGGGCAAGATCAATCTTGCCCTCACCGGTCTGACCATCGGCGAGTACGACTACAAACTCAAGGAGGAGAACGTCGGTGCCGATCCGACTATCACCTACGACACCAAGGCGGTGAAGGTTCACGTCTCGGTGAAGGCGGAGGGCGACAAGGCGAAGGCGACCGTCACCTATGACGGCAAGAACGATGCCCCGACCTTCACTAACAAGTACCAGCCCGCCGAGACCTCGGTGGCGCTCACGGCGAAGAAGGCCTATGTGAAGCCCGACAACACGCCGGCCACGCTCAAGGGCGGCGAGTTCACCTTCGACCTGTACGAGGGCGACCTGACGGCTGAGCAGCTGAAGGGCAAGCAACCCATCCGGAGCGCCAAGAACAGCGAGGACGGCACCGTCACCTTCCCGGCCATCGACTACACCAAGGCCGGCGAGTACAAATACACCGTCGCGGAACAGGAGGGCGACCTGTCCCACGTGACCTACGACGCTACGGTGCACCATGCCGTGGTGAAGGTCATGGACAATGCCGGCAAGCTGGACGCCGCTGTTACCTACGATGGTGACAAGGCCAATGCCCCCACCTTCACGAACACCTACACCGCAAAGGGATCCGTGGAGCTGACGGCGACCAAGATCGTTGCGGTCGCGCCGGGCTTCACGCACGACACCAAGCTGAAGGGCGGCGAATACACGTTCGAGCTGAAGGACGCCGACGGCAAGGTGCTCGGCACCACGACGAACAAGGCCGATGGCACGGTGAAGTTCACGCGCAAGTTCACGCTCTCCAACCTGGGCGGCGCTGCGAGCAAGGACTTCACCTACACCATCGCGGAGAAGCCGGGCACGGAGCCGGGCATGGTCTACGACACCCATGCGCTCATCTACAAGGTGACGGTCGCGGACGATGGCACCGGCTCGCTGACGGCCACACCGCAGGTAACGAGTGGAGACAAGACCTTCACGAACACGTACCACCCGAAGGAGACCTCGGTAACGCTCAAGGCGACGAAGCGCTTCACGGGTGGCGAGCTCGCAGGGGGCGACTTCACGTTCCAGCTGCTCGACAAGGATGGCAACGTGATCCAGACCGTCCAGAATGACAAGGACGGCAAGGTCGCCTTCCAGGCAATCAGCTACGACACGCCGGGCGATCACGACTACACCATCAAGGAGGTTGCCGGCAACGACCCGACCGTCGTGTACGACACGAAGGACGTGAAGGTCCACATCAAGGTCTCCGATGAGAAGGGCGAGCTAAAGGCGACCGCCACCTACGACGGCGAGGCCGACGTTCCGACCTTCACCAACTCGAAGCCGACGACGGACGTTACCGTCGAGGCGACGAAGATCCTCACGGGCAAGGACCTGACGGCCGACGCGTTCACCTTCGGCCTGTACGACCAGGCCGGCAACGAGGTCGCCAAGGGCACCAACGACCGGGGCGGCAAGGTCGAGCTGGCCGTCAAGAACCTGAACCTGGGCGAGTACGACTACACGCTCAAGGAGGAGAAAGCCGGCCAGACCGTCGACGGCGTGGCCTACGACGCCAAGAAAGTCAAGGTCCACGTCAAGGTAGAGCAGAACCAGGGCGACAACAACAAGACGAAGGTGACCGTCACCTATGACGGTGCCGCTACGGCTCCCACCTTCAACAACACCTACGACGCAAAGGGTTCCGTAATCCTGACGGCGACCAAGACCATCAAGGTTGCGGACGGCTTCGACCACACGACGAAGCCCGCGGACGGCGAGTTCACCTTCGACCTGAAGGACGCTGCCGGCAACGTGCTCGACACCGCGAAGAACGATGCAAACGGCAAGGTCAGCTTCACGCGCGAGTTCCAGCTCTCCGACTTGGACGGCGCCGCGAGCAAGGACTTCACCTACACCATCGTGGAGCAGCCGGGCGCGGAGCCGGGCATGGTCTATGACAGCCATCCCCTCACCTATACGGTGACGGTCACGGACGGCGGGAACGGAGCACTGAATGCGAAGGCGATCGTGACGAGCGCATCCGGCTCGGATACCTTCACCAACACCTACCAGCCGGCCGCGACCGGCCTGGCCCTCGGTGCGCAGAAGAGCTATGTGAAGAAGGACGACAACACGCCGATCGTCCCCAAGTGCGGCGAGTTCACCTTCGATGTGTACGAGGGCAACCTGACGGCTGAGCAGCTTGCCGGGGCCAAGCCCGTCCGGACCGCGACCAACGGCGCGGACGGAAGTGTTAACTTCGACGCCTTCTCCTACGCGAAGCCGGGTACGCACGAGTACACCATCGTGGAGCGGAAGGGTGATCTGGCCTACGTGACCTACGACGCCGCGGTGCACCATGCCGTGGTGACGGTTGCTGACAATGCCGGCACGCTGCAGGCGAGCGTCGCCTACGACGGCACGAATGTCACGAAGCCCAGCTTCACCAACACCTACGAGGCACAGGCGACGGACTCCGGCGCGATCGCCCTCACCAAGAGCGTTGACGTGCACGACGGCAGCTATCAGCTAAAGGCGGGAGACTTCGCCTTCGAGCTGGTGGGGTCTGACGGCTCGGTGATCCAGACCCAGAAGAACGATGCGCACGGCAAGGTTGCCTTCGACAAGCTGACCTTCGACCATGCGGGCACCTTTACCTACACGGTCCGCGAGGTGCAGCCGACGGGGGACGCGCCGGGCGTGCCGGGCGTGACCTACACCGGCAAGACGTACACCCTGACCTACGTGGTGAAGGACAACAACGACGGCAAGCTGGCGGTAGAGAGCTCCACGGCGAAGCCGAGCAAGGGCACCGAGAACGGCGTCACCCCCAACACCATGACGTTTGCGAACAGCTACCAGCCGGGCGCGACCTCCTACCAGATCTCCGGCATCAAGGTGCTTGAGAATACCGATTCGGCCACCATGCGGACGCCCGCCGATGGCGAGTTCACGTTCGCGCTGATTGACGCGGCCACCGGGCAGGAGATTGACCGGACCACGAACGCGGGTATCGCGTTTACCTTCAAGGCCATCTCGTACACTGCGACTGGTTCGCATACGTACCAGGTGAAGGAGGTTGCGGGCCAAGATGGCACCATCACTTACAGCGATGCGGTGTTGGATGTGACGGTGAGCGTGACCGACGACGGCAGCGGCCAGCTGACCGCGACGGCGAACAAGACGGCCGCGGATCTGACCTTCACCAACATCTACACGCCGACGGCAACGACGGCGACGATTACCGGAACGAAGGCTCTGACCGGCCGCGACTTGGCCGAGGGTGAGTTCTCCTTCGACCTGAAGGACGCCGACGGTAACGTGGTGCAGACGGTGCAGAACGGCGCCGACGGCACGTTTGGCTTCGCGCCGCTGCAGCTGGACAAGGTGGGGACGTACGTCTACACCGTGTCCGAGCGGGCAGGGGCGACGGCGAACGGCGTCACCTACGACACGACGGTCTTTACCGCGACGGTGACGGTGACGGAGAATGCGGAGACGCACGCGCTGGAGGCGCAGGTTGCCTACAGCAAGGGCGGCAAGGCTGCGGATGCGGTGGCATTCAGCAACAGCTACGCGCCGGCCGCGACTGAGGTGAAGCTGGGGGCCTCCAAGGTGCTGAGCGGCGAAGACCTTAAGGAAGGGCAGTTCTCCTTCCAGCTGAAGGATGCCGACGGCAAGGTGCTGCAGACCGCCAAGAACGCGGCGGACGGCACGGTGGGCTTCGAGGCGATCTCGTACGACAAGCCCGGGACGTACGCCTACAGCATCTCCGAGGTGGACGACGGTCAGAAGAACGTGACGTACGACGCGGCCGAGCACCGGGTAACGGTGACGGTGACGGACGACGGTGCGGGCCATCTGGTGGCGACGGTAACCTATGACGGTGACGTGGCGCCGGTGTTCAAGAACACGTACACGCCGCCGCCCACCCCGCCGGTCAACCCGCCGACGGAGCCGCCCACCAACCCACCGGTGTCGAAGGAGGAGAAGCCGGGTCTGCCGAACATGGGCGATACCAGCTTGTCGCCGATGGCCCTGGGTGGCATCGCGGGCGGCGCGGTGGTGCTGATCGCCGCAGGCGTGATTCTGCGGCGCCGGAACCGGTAACTGCGGCGGCCGAGAAGGGCTTTGATTGAGGGCGGGTGGTCGCAGGGCGCGGCCACCCGCCCTTTTCGGTGAAAGGCTATGTTAGCCCGCCGTTTGCACGTCCGGCTCCGGATGGAACTCGTACTCCGGCTCCATCATCTTCTTCCAGGTCTTCCTGTAGCGCCCGTCCTCGAGCTGCTCGCGCATGAGCGGCGTCCTGTTCCCGTCGCGCCTACCTCCAAGGCATCCGCTTCCTCATCGCCCTGCTCCACACGCTCTAGAAGCCCGGAAAAGCTGCACGAAGCAGCCATCTGGACCCGGAAAAGCTGCAAATCTAGGCCAAATACACCCGGAAAAGCTGCAAACCGCAGGTGAAGGAGTTACATTCCGTGCGGGTTATATGCAGGTATGCCTGCGCACGCTATCATGTATGGGTTAGACCGCAACTATGTACCCCATACGCGAAGGGATGCGCATGTATCTGAAGATCGACATGTTCTAGCTGGGCTTACCCCCGCAGTGGCGCCGCGCGCCCCATCAACTCTGCCGATTTTCACCTTCACGCACATAAAGGAGTCCCGCCATGCGCGACAAGCTCGAAAAGATTATTAAGGCCTACGAGGAGCTCGAGAAGAAGCTCTCCGACCCGGCCGTCGCCTCCGACATCAAGGAGTTCACGCGTCTCAACAAGGAGTACGCACACCAGTCCGACCTCATCGCCGCCTCGCGCGAGTACATCGGCGCGCTCGATGACATCGAGGCCGCCAAGGAGATGCTCCGCGACACCAGCGATGCGGACGAGAAGGAGATGCTCCAGATGGACATCTCCGAGAACGAGGAAAAGCTCCCACAGCTCGAGGAAGACATCAAGTACATGCTCATCCCGAGCGACCCCAACGACGACAAGAACACCATCGTCGAGATCCGCTCCGCCGCCGGTGGCGACGAGGCCGCCATCTTTGCCGGCGATCTGTACAAGATGTACCAGCGCTTCTGCGAGTCGCGTGGTTGGAAGACCACGGTGCTCGATTCCAGCCCCAGCGAGGCTGGCGGCTTTAAGTCCATCGAGTTCAAGGTCGAGGGCGACCGCGTCTACTCCGTCATGAAGTACGAGTCCGGCGTGCACCGCGTCCAGCGTGTCCCCAAGACCGAGTCCCAGGGCCGTATCCAGACTTCCACGGCTACCGTCGCCGTGCTTCCCGAGGCCGAGGAGATCGACGTCCAGATTAACCAGTCCGATCTGCGCATCGACACCTACTGTGCTTCCGGCCCTGGCGGTCAGTGCGTTAACACTACCTACTCCGCCGTGCGCATTACCCACCTGCCCACCAACACCGTGGTGCAGTCGCAGGAGCAGCGCTCCCAGATTCAGAACCGCGAGGTCTGCATGCAGATGCTGCGCGCCCGTCTGTACGAGATGGAGCTCGAGAAGCAGCAGGCCGAGCTCGGTGCCGAGCGTCAGAGCCAGATCGGCCACGGCAACCGTTCCGAGAAGATCCGTACCTACAACCAGCCCCAGGACCGTGTGACCGATCACCGCATCGGCTTCAACTCCACCTACAACGGCGTGCTTCTGGGCGACCAGCTCGGCACCGTCATCGAGGCCCTCGCCGCCGCCGAGCGAGCCGAGAAGCTGGCACAGGCTGTGTAGGTTCCGCCGTTCTACC
>CAJJYO010000025.1 GCA_905197385.1 uncultured Collinsella sp. | reverse complement strand
TCGCCGGTATTCAGTTCCAGCCGTCTGAGTTTTTAAAGCCGTTCGCCATCGCGTATTCGGCCATCATGCTCGACCGCATCTTTTCGCCCGGCGGCAACATCAACGAGTTTCTTCGCAAGATGGGTGTCTACCTGGGCATTTCGCTCTTTCTGATTTTTGTTCAGCCCGATTTTGGCACCGTTCTGATCATCTTGCTGACCCTCATGTGCATGGCGTTGTTTGCGGGATTGGACCCCAAATATATCGTTTGGACGGTCGTTGCCGGCATCGCCGTCATTGCGATCGCCCTTATCGCCGAGCCGTATCGTATGACGCGTGTCGAGGTTGCTTGGAATCCTTGGGCAGACGAATATGGTGATGGCTATCAGGCCACGCTTGCCATTATGGCGTTTGCCTCGGGCGGCCTGTTCGGTCGCGGTATCGGTAACTCCACCATGAAGTACTCGTATTTGCCCGAGGCGCATAACGACTACATCTTGGCTATTATCGGCGAGGAAGTTGGCTTTATCGGAACCGTGCTGTTCTTCTTGGTGTTCGCGATGCTGATCTACTCGGCGTTTCGTATTGCCGAGCAGGCGACCGACCGTCGCGGAGCACTTATGGCATCGGGTTCCGCGGTCATCCTTGCGGTGCAGTTTTTGATCAACGCGCTGGGCATTCTCAATGTGTTTCCCATGACGGGCAAGCCGCTGCCGTTTATTAGCTACGGCGGCTCGTCGATTATTGTGTCGCTTATGCTCGCCGGTCTGATCCTGCGCGTTTCGTATGAGAGCGCCCGTCGCGATGAATACGACCGTCGCCGCGAGAGCTTTGCCGTTATGGATGAGAGTACCGCCGGCGTGCCCCACGTGCGCGGCGAGCGATCTTCGCGTAACGGCTTTACCGTCCTGGATGGCTCTGCGACCGAGCCGGCAGCCCGTCCGCGTCAGCGAATGGCGCCGCAAGGTCGTCCGCAGCGCCCCACTCCTCGTAATGCGGGCGGTGGATATAATCGAATCGATTTGAATTCGGACCCGTCGGCGCGTTTGCGCACCGATGACCAGGGGCCGCGTGTACGAAGGGATTACCATGACCGATAAGATGACCGTTGCTATTGCAGCTGGCGGCACGGCAGGACATATCAACCCCGCGCTCGCCTTGGCCGAGGAGCTGCGTGACCGCGGTCATCACGTTGTGTTCGTGGGCCAATCGCGCAAGCTCGAGGGCCGTCTGGTTCCCGAGGCCGGATTCGATTTTGTGCCCATCACGGTCACGGGCTTCGATCGCTCCCGTCCCTGGACGGCGTTGACCTCGCTGTGGCGCGTCAACAAGGCGAAGCGTGCGCTTGCCCGTCACTTCTCGAAGGTCGGTAAGCCCGATGCCGCTATCGGCTTTGGTGCTTACGTTGAGGTCCCGCTGCTGGGTTGGTGCAAGGACGCCGGCGTTCCGTATCTGCTGCACGAGCAGAACTCTGTTCCGGGTCTGGCCAATAAGATGATGAACTCACATGCCGCCCGCGTGTGCATTTCGGTACCTGCGGCCCGCGCGGTCTTTGAGCGCGAGGGCGACCCCGACCATGTGCTCATGACGGGCAATCCCGTGCGCCGTTCGGTGATCGAGGGCGATCGCGCCCGCGGTCGCAAGACGCTCGGTGTGCCCGAGGACGCGACGCTTCTGCTCGTCTTTGGTGGTTCACTCGGTGCCCAACATCTCAACGAGCGCGTTGCCTCGCTCAAGAGTGAGCTGCTGACCCGCGAGAATCTCTACATTTTGCATTCGACGGGTGCCGACGGCTTTGAGGAGACCGAGCGCGCTTTGGCGCTGACGCCCGAGGAGGCGAAGCGCTATCGAGTCCAGCCCTACATCGACAACATGGGCGATATGCTGGCTGCGGCCGATTTGGTGCTCTCGCGTTCCGGTGCCTCGAGCGTGGCCGAGATCGCCGCGCTTGCCGTGCCCTCGGTACTCGTGCCGTATCCGCACGCCACGGCCGACCACCAGACCACGAATGCGCGCTACCTGGTCGATGCCGGTGCCGGCGTGCTTTGCGCCGATGCCGATATCGATGCCCCTGCCTTTGCCGACGAGCTTCTGCACCTGATCGATGACGCTGCGGCGCGTGATGCCATGCGTCAGGCGGCGCGTGGCTTGGCCCAGGACCGTGCCGCCGCACTTTTGGCCGACGCGGTAGAGGGATTGCGTTAGTTAGACGGGATATCGCCGGTCGCCCTCGCGCGGATGCGGTAGGTGCGGTACAGTTAATGGGTTACAGGCAGTGTTTACGCAAGGAGTACACGAGCACATGGCTGATTCCCAGACTGCAACCTCCGCGCCCGAGTTCAAGAGCGCCCACTTTATCGGTATCGGCGGCGCCGGCATGAGCGGCATCGCTCTCGTCCTGCACGAGCGCGGTTATACCGTTACCGGTTCTGACCTTAAGACGTCGCGCTATATTCGCCAGCTTACCCGCGCCGGCGTGAAGGTCCATGTGGGCCACGAGGCTGCGACGATCGACGAGGTCAAGCCCGACGTGGTTGTGGTCTCCACCGCTATTCCCGAGTCCAACCCCGAGCTCGTGCGTGCCCGCGAGCTCGGTATTCCCGTGTGGCCCCGTGCCAAGATGCTTTCGGCCCTGGGCCACGGCTACACCACCGTCGCCGTCGCCGGTACTCACGGCAAGACCACGACCTCTTCGATGTGCGCCACCATGCTCGACCGCATGGGTCTGGACCCCAGCTTTTTAATCGGTGGCATTGTCGAGGGCTACGACACCAACGGCAAGAACGGCTCGGGCGACTATTTTGTCCGAGGCCGACGAGTCCGACAGCTCGTTCCTGTTCCTGAACCCCAACGTGGTCATCGTGACCAACGTCGAGGCCGACCATCTCGATCATTACTCGGGCATCGAGGAGATCGAGGCCACCTTTGCCAAGTTTATGGGCCTGGTTGGAGAGAGCGGTACCGTCATCGTTTGTGGCGAGGACCCGCATCTGGTCGAGCTCGCCAAGTCGACGGGCCGTCATGTGCTTTCCTATGGCTTTGCCGAGAACAACGACATCGTCTGCGTGCATCCGGATGTCAAGGGCATCCAGAGCGACTTTATCGTTCGCTTTGAGGACGGCACCGAGCACGCTGTCGAGATTAAGAGCAACCCCGGTCGTCACAACATGCTCAACGCCACGGCCGTCTTGACCGTCGCCCATGTCCTGGGTCTCGATATCGACGCCGCCGCTAAGGCACTTTCGAGTTTTGAGGGTGTCCGCCGTCGCTTTACCCACGTGGGCGATATCGACGGCATCACGGTGGTTGACGATTACGGCCATCATCCCACCGAGATCAAGGCGACGCTCGCTGCTGCCTCTTCGCTGGGCTACAAGCATGTCGACGTCGTGTTCCAGCCGCACCGCTATTCGCGCCTGCAGGCTCTGTGCGATGACTTTGCCGATGCCTTTGCCAACGCCGATAAGCTGCTGCTGATCGATGTGTTCTCTGCCGGCGAGATGCCGATTCCGGGCGTTACCTCCAAGATGCTCGCAGATACCGTTCGCGCCAAGCACCCCGGCAAGGAGGTCGTGTACTGCTCCAGCCGTCTTGAGCTCAACCAGGAGCTTGAGAAGCTCGTGGGCGAGGGCGACCTGCTGCTCACCATGGGTGCCGGCGACGTTACGACCGTCGGCCCCGAGTTCATCGAGTATCTGACTGCCAAGAAAGACGCTTAACCTCTATGGGTCTGTTTAACGCCGTCATGGCGCTTTCGGGCATGATCGACACGGACGTGGTCGAGGACGAACGTCTTGCACGCCATACAAGCTATCGTATCGGCGGCAAGGCCGACCTCTTTGTGACGTGCCATAGCTACCATGCCCTGCGTCGCGCCGTGGCGGTGCTCGACCGCGAGCAGGTGCCGTGGGTGATTATCGGCAAGGGGTCCAATCTGCTTGTTGCCGATGCCGGTTATCGCGGCGCCGTTATTTCGCTGGGACGTGAGTTTCAGCGCACGGTTGTTGCCGAGGACGGCTGCACGCTGACCGTTGGTGCGGGCGTGATGTTCGCGCGTTTGGTCAACGACGCCTTGTCGCGCGGGCTTTCGGGCCTTGAGTTCGCGGTCGGTATTCCCGGTTCGGTCGGCGGCGCCGTGTCCATGAACGCAGGTACGCGGACCGAGTGGATCGGCTCCCTTATCGAGGACGTGGTCACGTTTGATTCGGCGTCCGGTATTAAGCACTATGCAGGATCCGAGATCGCTTGGGGGTATCGCGAGTGCAGCCTGCCGCGTAACGAGATCATTCTCGAGTGCGTGCTTAAGCTTAAGGCCGCGCCCAAGGTCGACATTCGCGAACGCATGGAGCGGTACCTGACGCGCCGCAAGCGCACGCAGCCCATGGGCCGTGCATCCTGCGGATCGGTCTTTCGCAACCCGCCCGACGCAAGCGTGGTTGATTGAGGATTGTGGATTAAAGGGTTTTTCGGTTGGCGGTGCGGAAGTTTCGCCCGTACACGCTAATTTTATCGTTAATAACGGAACCGCCTCGGCCGATGACGTGGCCGCGGTTATCAGGCATGTGCACGGAAAGGTGAGGGAGGCGTATGGCATCGAGCTCAGACCGGAAGTTAAATTCCTCGGCTTCTAGAGCATCGAAACCAACCTTCCGCCGCGCCGGAGGGCGTTCCGGCGCACCTGCCCAGCCTCAACATAAGCCCGCCATGCCCTCCAAGTCTGTTGGGCCCGTTCGTCCTGCCAAGCGCCCGGTCGTCGGCTCGCAGCTGGGAGGACGCCCCGCTTCTAAAAAGACGAGTCGTCCGGCTCCGCGTCCTTCGGTGACGCCCAAGCCGGCGATGGGCACCAAGACCTCCCGACCCATGGCGACGCCCAGACCTTCGCTGGGAGCTCGTGCGCCGCATGCCGGCCGTACGTTGGCTGGCGCTAAGCCGCGTTCACTGACATCGGTGCCCGCTGCCAAGGCGTCTTCGGCAAAAAAGGGCATCAATCCTCTGTCATCGCTTGGTGCCATGGCAAGCAAGACGACCGACGTCGCTTCTGCCATTAAAGGTAAGGGCAAAATCGCGGGCGGCATCCTGGCAGCCTTGGCCGTACTTGCCATTGTTGCCATCGTCGTCATCAACTCCGGCTTGTTCGCCGCCACCGATATTCAGATTCATGGCAGCGAGCATGTGACCAAGCACGACGCCATGCAGCTCATCAGTCTTCCCGAGAACACGTCGCTCTTTAACGTGGATCCCGATCAGATTACCGAGGGCCTCAAGCAAAACCCGTGGGTCTCGGGTGTGGATGTCCAGCGCCAGTTTCCCCATACCCTTATCATCACGCCGACGGAGCGTAAGGTTCTCGCCATTGCGTATATCAGCTCCGACGACCTTGCCTGGGCTATCGGAGACGATGACACCTGGATCGCTCCGCTGTCGACGTCTGTCGAGGTGGACGACCAGGGGAACGTCATTACATCGGGGGAGGGTGCTAAAACGCTGACCGGCATCGATGCGGCCCTGGCGCTTGCCAAGCACTACGGCGCCGTGCTGTTGACTGATGTCTCGGCCGATGTCGCACCGGTTTCGGGTCGGGCGGTGAGCTCCAAGGCCGTCAAGGCCGGCCTGGACTACGCACGCGGTTTTTCGAGCGAGTTCTTGGACCAGGTGAAGGATATTTCCACGCCTTCTGTTGAGGCTATCTCGGCAAATCTCGACAACGGCGTCGAGGTGTCGCTGGGCGATTCGGACGATATCGCCAAGAAAGAACGCATCGTGACCAAGCTGCTTTCGCAGGTAGAGGGCGTAACCTATATCAATGTGCGCTCTCCGGGCAACTATACGTTTAGGAACGCACCGACCGCCTAGCATCCTAAATGGCTTTGTTGAGGGGCCATACCACGCCGTTTATCTGGTTTGTTTGGTTTTCACGGTCAATTATTTGACTGAAACGCTCATAATGTGCAAACATAATACGGTTTACCTTTGCATTTACTTTCAACCTGAAGGTTAATGTGCGCAGGGGTCAACCCATGCTATGGCTATAACCTTTGTTCGGAGGACCGACATGCACGAGACAGAGATCAACAACTACCTTGCCGTCATTAAGGTGGTCGGCGTCGGCGGCGGCGGTACCAACGCGGTCAATCGAATGATCGAAGAGGGCATCCGCGGCGTCGAGTTTGTTGCCATCAACACCGATGCTCAGGCGCTCGCGATCTCTGATGCCGATATCAAGGTGCACATCGGCACCGACCTTACCCGCGGCCTGGGCGCCGGCGCCAACCCCGAGGTTGGCCGCAAGGCTGCCGATGAGTCCCGCGACGATATCGCCGAGGCGCTCGCTGGCGCCGACATGGTGTTCATCACCTGCGGCGAGGGCGGTGGTACCGGTACCGGCGCCGCTCCCATCGTTGCCGATATCGCGATGAACGAGGTCGGCGCGCTGACCGTCGCCGTCGTGACCAAGCCCTTTACCTTCGAGGGTCGCAAGCGCAAGAAGAGCGCCGAGGAGGGCATCAAGACCCTCTCCGATTGCGTTGACACCATGATCGTTATCCCTAACGACAAGCTGCTCGACATCGCCGAGAAGAAGACCACGATGCTCGAGGCCTTCGCAATTGCCGATGGCGTCCTTTCCCAGGGCACCCAGGGCATCACCGACCTCATCACCGTCCCGGGTATCATCAACCTGGACTTCGCCGATGTTAAGACCATCATGAAGCAGGCCGGTACCGCCATGATGGGTATCGGTACCGCTTCTGGGGACACCCGTGCCGTCGACGCTGCTCAGCAGGCTATCTCCAGTCCGCTGCTCGAGAGCTCCATCGATGGCGCCACGCGCGTCCTGCTTTCCATCGCCGGCTCCAAGGACCTGGGCATCCAGGAGATCAGCGACGCCGCCGACGTTGTCGCCAATGCTGTCGACCCCGAGGCCAACATCATCTTCGGTACCGTTGTTGACGAGTCCCTGGGCGACCAGGTGCGCATCACCGTTATCGCTACGGGCTTCTCCGACTCCAACGTCAACCGTCAGGACGAGCTCTTCGCTGCCCAGCAGTCCCAGAGCAAGGCTGCTGCTTCTGCTGAGCCGCAGCGCACTGCTCCGGCTGCCAGCCCCGCTCAGGCTGCCCCGACTCGCAACGTCGGTGGTACCGAGCTGCCCAACTTTGGCAACGATCAGTTTGAGCTTCCCGACTTCCTCAAGCGCGGCAGCTTCTAAGTCGTTCTTCGCATTGTTTTGCACAGGGGCGCGTCCGTATGGATGCGCCCTTTTTGTTTCTCGTTTGTAAACGAAAGCCTCCAATCTCCTTACGTTCCCTTTACGTTTGGTCCCTACCGCTGCGGGTATCCTTTTAAAGAAGTATGGCAGCCGTATGACACGGACTGCTGCGGCTTCGCCGCGATACTTGTGTTATTAGGAGGCTTTAGTATGGCAGCACGTGCGGACAACGTTTCGCGTGTCGACCATGATGGAGTTACGTTGGTAGAGGGCGCGACGCACGATGTCCGCTTTGCCTTTACCGAGCG
The DNA here is from genome assembly GCA_905197385.1 of uncultured Collinsella sp. Taxonomy (GTDB): domain Bacteria; phylum Actinomycetota; class Coriobacteriia; order Coriobacteriales; family Coriobacteriaceae; genus Collinsella. The sequence continues at coordinate 5,188 of CAJJYO010000025.1, read as the reverse complement.
CACCGGTGGCGTTTCCGAAGATGCGTACTCCTCGCTCAATCTGGGCTCGCATGTTGGCGATGACCCCTTTACCGTTCAAGAAAATCGTCGCCGCGTACTCGAGGCCATGGGTGCCGCCGAGTGCGAGCACAACTTGCTTGTCCCCAATCAAGTACACGGTGACCATGTCGTGACGGTGACCTCGAACGGCGCCGAAGATCTCGAGAACATTCGTGAGCAGATTGCCGAGGGCTGTGATGCCCTCGTCTGCACGGCGCATAAGGTGCCCGTGATGCTCTGCTTTGCCGATTGTGTTCCCGTGGTGCTGGTGGCTCCCGGCGGCTTTGCCGTGGTGCATTCTGGCTGGAAGGGCACGATTGCACGCATTTCCGCCAAGGCCTGCCAAGCACTCTGCGAGGCGGCTGGCTGCACGCCGGAGGACATCTCTGCTTATATTGGGCCCCATATCCTGGGCGACGAGTATGAGGTGTCCCAAGAACTTATGGATCGCTTTGCCGCCGAGTTCGCGTGCATCGATGCTACCGCTTCCCGTATGCTCGATCTTTCCGCCGCCATTCGCGAGGCGCTGGTGGATGCCGGTGTCGATGTGAATGGCATTGTGGACACCAAACTTTCCACCGTGCGTCAAAACGACCGCTTTTATTCCTATCGCAACGAGGGCGGGACCTGTGGGCGCCATGCTGCGATCGGCGTGATGCTATGAGAAAGATCGCATCGGTCCTGAGTGCAGCAGTGCTCGCGCTCACGCTGTGCGCCTGCTCCTCGGGATCTTCTACGTCTTCTATTACCGTGGCCGGCTCGACCACCTGCCTTCCCATTGCCGAGATTGCGGCCGAGGGCTTTAAGGAAGAGACCGGCATCGACGTGCTCGTCTCCGGCCTTGGCTCATCTGCTGGCATCGAAGCTGTTAGCGCCGGCACCGCCGACATCGCCAGCTCGTCTCGTGGCCTCAATGCCGACGAGCAGGATTTGGGCCTGACGCCTATCGTTATCGCACACGACGGCATTGCAGTCATCGTGAACGACGACAACCCGGTCGACAATCTCTCGACCGAGCAGCTCCGCGATATTTACGCCGGCAAGATCACCAACTGGAAAGAGGTCGGCGGAGAGGACCTGAAGATTCAGGTTATCAACCGCGACGAGGCGTCCGGTACGCGCGAGGCCTTCCGCACTATCGTGATGGACGGCGCGCCGTTCGATCGCCGCTCGGCTGTTCTTTCGGGTACGGGCCAGGTACGCGATGTCGTATCCCGCTCACGTGGCGCTATTGGCTACATCTCGCTGGGTTTTGTCGAGAGCCTCAACGCCAAGACCTCGGTTAAGGCCGTTTCAGTCAACCATGTCGAGGCATCCGAGAAGACGGTCGCAAGTGGCGGCTATCCCATCTCGCGTGACCTTTACTTCTTTGTGAAGGGTACGCCTTCGCAGCAGGCGCAGGACTACATTGACTATGTGACATCCGAGAAGATGGACAAGCAGATTCGCGAGGCGGGCTTTATTCCCGTCACCAACGACGGAAAGGGGAGTGAGTAGCGTGGAAGCACGGGAAACCCCCCAGATTGAGCATGAGGCGCAGGTGCCCAAAAAGCGTGAGTTGGCGTTGGTGTCACGCAGCACCTATCTTAAGGAGAAGGCGCTGCAGTGGATCTTCTTTGCCTGCGCGTTCTTGGCGGTCGTCACCGTCATCCTGATCTTTGTCTTTACCACGTACTCGGCGCTGCCGGTCTTTACCGACATCGGTCTGGTGGACTTCTTTAGCTTTACGTGGGCGCCCTCTGAGGGTCACTACGGCATCATGTCGCTGCTGGCGGGCTCTGGCCTGGTGACGGTCGGTGCCCTTGCCATGGGCGTGCCGTTGGGTGTGGGCACAGCCGTGTATCTGGTCGAGATCGCCAGCAAGCGCGTGCGCAGGCTCATTAGCCCCGCTGTCGACCTGCTGGCGGGCATCCCCTCCATCATCTACGGCTTCTTCGGCATGATCATCATCCGCCCGTTTATCGCCCAGCTGACCGGCGGCCTTGGATTTGGCGCACTGACGGCGTGGTTCGTGCTCGCCATCATGATCGTCCCTACCATCACCACGCTCACCATAGATGCCCTCAATTCCATTCCCATGGGCATTCGCGAGGCGTCCTATGCCATGGGTGCCACCAAGTGGCAGACCATCTACAAGGTCGTGCTTCCTGCAGCCAAGCTGGGCATTGTCGATGCGATTGTCTTGGGTATGGGGCGTGCCATCGGTGAGACCATGGCCGTGCTGATGGTCGTGGGCAACGCCCCGGTCATTCCGGATAGCATCTCGAGCCCCATCTCGACGCTCACGAGTCAGATTGCGCTCGACATGAGTTATTCCTCGGGCCTGCACCGCTCGGCTCTGTTCGGCATGGGCGTTGTCCTGTTTATCATCTCCGCTGCACTGGTGGGTATCGTCCGCCTGATTTCCAAGAAGAGGGGGTAGGCTATGTCCGATTCCGTTGACACGACGGTCGATACGACCTCGTCGCGTGAGCGCATCAAGCGTGCCCTTTCCCATGGCAAGAAGGGCCGCATCAACAAGGATCTGTCCAACAAGATCATGCTCGGCGTGTTTCGCGCCGCGGCCTATATCACCACGCTGGTGCTGATCGCCATCATCGCCTACGTGGTCATCAACGGCCTGCCGCATATCTCGCTCGACTTTATCTTCGGCTGGCCGCAGGGCGTCAACGCCGAGGGCGGCATTTGGCCCACGATCGTCTCGACCATCTACGTGACGGCGCTCGCCATGCTCATCTGCACGCCGGTTGCCGTCCTGGCTGCGGTCTATCTGGCCGAGTACGCCAAACAGGGCAAGGTCGTCGACATCATTCGCTATGCTGCCGATGCCCTGGCCTCGGTGCCCTCCATCGTTATGGGCCTCTTTGGCTACGCCTTGTTTGTCGAGGCTATGGGTCTGGGCCTTTCGATGGTCTCGGCCGCCCTGGCGCTGGCACTTCTGATGCTGCCTATTGTCATGCGTACCACCGAGGAGGCAATCCGCGCCGTTCCGCGCTATATCCGTTGGGGTGCATATGGCCTGGGCGCCACCAAGTGGCAGGTCGTCTCCAAGATCGTGCTTCCTTCGGCTTTTGGCCGCATCGCCACCGGCATCGTGCTTGCCATCGGCCGCGCCATCGGCGAGACCGCCGTGGTGCTCTACACCATGGGTCAGGCCATCAACCTGCCTATTTCGCCGCTCGATTCCGGTCGTCCCATGACCGTTCACCTGTATCTGCTTGCCAATGACGGCATCAACATGAACGCAGCCTACGGCACTGCGCTTTTGCTGATGGCGATTATTCTGGCCTTCAACCTGTTTGCGCGCTATCTGTCGCGCAAACGCCGCTAGTTAAGGAGTCCCATGTCCGTCTATCAGTCCGCTCCCACGCCGGAGCAAGCGGCCATCACGGCCAAGGATTTCAACTTTTGGTACGGTGACTTTCATGCGCTGACGGGGCTCGACCTCAACATCGCCAAAAACGCCATCACCTCGTTTATCGGTCCTTCGGGCTGCGGCAAATCGACGTTTTTGCGCTGCATCAACCGTATGAACGACCTGATCGAGGGCACCCGCGTCGAGGGCACCATGACGCTCGACGGCAACGATATCTATGCCGAGGGCGTCGACCCGGTCGACCTTCGCCGTCGCGTGGGCATGATTTTTCAGCAGCCCAACCCGTTCCCCAAATCCATCTACGAGAATGTCGCTTTTGGCCCTCGTCTGCAGGGCGTGACTAGCAAAAGCGACCTCGATGACATCGTGGAAGAATCGCTCAAGCGCGCCAACCTCTGGAAAGAGGTATCCAATCAGCTCAACAAGGACGGTTTGGCGCTCTCGGGCGGTCAGCAGCAGCGTCTGTGCATTGCGCGTGTGCTTGCGGTGCAGCCCGATGTCCTTCTGATGGACGAGCCCTGCTCCGCCATCGACCCCACGTCCGTCTCCAAGGTCGAGGATCTGATGGCCGAGCTGGCGCCCGAGATGACGATCATCATCGTCACGCATTCTATGCAGCAGGCCGCTCGTATTAGCGACTACACCGCATTTTTCTTGCAGGAAGTTGCCGGCGAGCCCGCCACGCTCATCGAGTATGGTCAAACCGACGCGATCTTCACCAGCCCGGTGGATTCACGGACGGAAGACTATATCACCGGCCGCTTTGGCTGATCGGTGCGACTAGTCCCAAGCCGATCGGACCTGGTCCGGTGCGTATTCACTGTGCGGGCGGCATGACCGCACCCAACTGATTGGAGTGAACCATGCGCAAACTGTTTTCCCGTCAGCTCATCGAAGCCCGTCACGAGATGCTGAGCATCTACGAGGCTGTAGACCTGGCGCTTCACGACGCCGTGAAGGCCTATGTGACCGACGATCGCAAGCTCGCCACCAAGACCAAGAAGCGCACGCTCTCGATCGATGCGCGCTGCGCCAACTTGGAGGCCGTGTGCTACAACCTGATCGCTACGCAGTCGCCGGTCGCCTCCGACTTCCGCTTGCTGCAGACGATCATCTACGTCGACTTTAACCTGCAGCGCATGACCGATAAGGTTCGCCAGATCTGCCGCGCCACGCGTCACATGGTCAAGGCCGACATCTCGCTGCCCCAGGAACTCGTCGCTACGGTCGAGGCCGAGGCCGAGGCTGTTTACCAGGTGCTGGGTTCGTCACTTTCTGCGCTCGTCACCAACGACATGTCCATCATCTGCAACCTGGCCGGCGAGGACGAGCCGGTGCATGCGGCGTACGAGAAGTTCTTCCGCACCTTTAACCGCATGGACACGGGCGATTTTATGGACGACGACAGCAACTATGACGACCTGCGCCGCGCCATCATGGTTTCGCGCTACCTCGATCGTATCGCCTCGATTTCGATCGATGCCGCCTGCCGTCTGACCTTCCTTTTGACCGGACAGCGTTTGACTGCCGGCGATATCGCCCGTACGGACGAGGATGAGCTTGAGAGCATGCGCGTGCCTTCGGGCGAGGGTGTCATCATGAGGCCTGCCGTCGATGCACACTATGTTGCCAAAGTGCCCGCTAACGAGGTGAGCGAGGGTCTCCGCTACCTGCTCGAGCACCTCGAGGACGAGGACGACGCCGAGGACGACGAGGAGTAGGGCGGCCCCGTTCGTCGAAAGATTGTAAATACCTAAGTGAGCGCGGCCTTGC
>CAJJYO010000024.1 GCA_905197385.1 uncultured Collinsella sp. | reverse complement strand
GCGGCACCGCCGTCTACAACGTGGCCGGCACGCGTGCCGCCGCTGTCGCCGACGCCCCGGCAAGCTTTAAGGTCGCCTTTATCGACGAGCTCTACCGCGCAACCGCCCAAGACATCGCCGATAACCGACTCGAGCTCGAGGAGGCATAGGCCATGTCCGAGCCCGCAACCAATGCCGGCATGAACACGCTCGTCGCCGTGGCCATCGCCCCGTGCGGCACCGGCGATGAGCTATCCGCCGAGGTCGCCGAGGTCGTGCGTGTCATTCGCGAGAGCGGCCTGCCCAACCGCACCACCTCCATGTTCACCGAGATCGAGGGCGACTGGGACGAGGTCATGCAGGTCGTGCGCGACGCAACCTTTGTGTTGGCGAGCAAGGGAATCCGCACCGAAGTCGTGCTCAAAGCCGATATTCGGCCCGGATTTACCGACACCATGACCGGCAAGCTCGAGCGCATGGAAGCACAGATCAAGAAGCAGGAGGAAGCACGATGAGCATCCGCGACAACCTTGATATCTCGGCCTATCTGGTACTCGGCCCCGAAAACACCCTCGGGCGCCCCGTGGGCGATGTGGTGGCCCAGGCGCTCGACGCAGGCTTTACCTGTATCCAGGTGCGCTCCAAGGTGGCAAGCGCCCGCGAGATCATTGCACTGACCGGCGACGCCGCGCAGGCAATCGCACAGGCTGGCAAGACCGGTCAGGTCGCCCTGTTAATCGACGACCGTCTGGACTGTGTACTCGCCGCGCGCGAGCAGGGCATTGCCGTCGACGGCGTGCACGTAGGCCAGAGCGACATTCCCGTCGAGGTCTGCCGCAAGCTGCTGGGCCCCGATGCCATTGTGGGCCTTTCGGCCCGTTGCGAGGAGATGCTCGAGTACGTCAAGACCGCCGACATGAGCCTGGTCGACTACCTGGGCATCGGCCCGCTCCACGAGACCGAGACCAAGCGCGACTGCGGACGCGCGGCCGACGGCTCTATCATCACCAAGAGCTTTGAGGACCTGGACGCACTCCACGCGGCAAGCCCCGTGCCCATCGTGGTGGGCGGCGGCGTCAAGACGGCCGACCTGCCGCAGCTCAAGGCCACCGGCGTCGACGGCTTCTTTGTGGTGAGCGCTGTCTGCAGCGCCGATGACCCCCACGCCGCGGCCAAGGAACTCGTCGACACCTGGCAGCAGGCATAGGCTCAGGCCGAACAACTGATTCGCGACCTCATATCTTCAGCAATGGAAAGCGCATCCCAGTTTGGACCTCCATTCCGGGATGCGCTTTCCGCCGAGATGGCGGCAGCGGCCTCTACCCTGCCAGATATGTCTCCAGTGCCGGCAAGGTCGCCTCAGCATCGCGACGACCAATCTGATAGATGCGCTCGAGCTCATCGCGGCACAGCGACGGCACTTTCACCGATTCGCTCGGACGCACCACAAAGATATCGCCGGCGGCCTCACGACGTGCCAAATCATCGAGCGTGGCATTGTAGACCTCATGCCGATGCTCAAGCGCTGCGACAAACTCCGGATAGTGACGGAACACGCGACGCAGCATAGGCATCACGCTGTTGGGCTGCTTCACAAAGCCCGCCGGCTGCGTGAGCACCACGATATTGCGGTCATACCCCTGAGCAAACAGCCATGCACTGGGAATAGAATCAGCCACGCCGCCATCCAGGTACTTGCGGCCCTCAATGGCGACAGGACGCGTCGCCACGGGAATTGCCGACGACGCCCGGATCCACTCGATATCGCGCTCGTCGCCATACGGCAGATCGTGATAGACGGCCTTGCCCGTCTCGATATCGGTACACACGCACGTAAATCGCATGGGGCAGGCGCGATACGCCTCCAAGTCGATGGGATCGCGCTCGATAGGCACCTCGTGATAAGCAAAGTCGGCATTGAACATATCGCCGGTTCGCAGCCAGCTGGTCACGCTCGCATAGCGCTTGTCGGCGCAATAGGCCTTGTTATAGCGAATGGCGCGGCCGATCTGGCGCGATTTAAAGTTGTAGCCAAATGCCGCGCCCGCCGAGACGCCCACCATATGGTCGCAGGTCAAACCGTGCTCCATCCAAACGTCGAGCACGCCCGCCGTATACATACCGCGGTAGCCGCCTCCCTCGAGCGCCAGCCCCACCGTGCGCGTCATATTTGACTGTGCCATGCGACCATCTCCGTTCCTGCGTTTTAAACCGGGACAAGTATACCCGTCAACATATATCGTCCCAGTCGCATTTTTATCGAACATCGCATCGTCGCGCTACCGCCTGTCGAATAATAGCCGCCCACAGCATGTGCACCCATATATAATTGTGCACTATTGTTTACACTACTCAGCTGTTATCAACAGCGAACATTAGCCGGCAAATTAACTCAACAACGCGGCAAGGCGGGGGCCTGGATACATGCAAAGCGCTGAGCAACGATGCATGTACACAACGAGCTCGCCCGACGCAATCCGCCCCGACCTCAGAAAGCCGCTTAGAACATGGATACTGTCAGCAATTACACCGAAACGCTCGAAAAGACCGTCCGTGACCTTCTCGAGCGGCAGGAGGATCTGATCAGGACTGCCTTTACCGACCAGCTTACCGGGCTTGGCAACCGTGGCGGCTTTGCCCGTTCCCTCGAGGAGCTCTGGGAGCAGGACGCCCCCGTTACCATGGCGTTCATCGATATCGACAATCTCAAGCACTGCAACGACGTCTTTGGGCATGACGAGGGCAACCGCTATATCTTGCAGGTAAGTCTCTATCTTAAGCTGTATATGAAGGTGGGCGAAGCGGCGTTTCGCATAGGCGGCGACGAGTTTGCCATTCTATCTACGATTGCAACCGAGGACGACCTCGCCGAACGTCTGAAACACTGCCGAACGGTTCTGCTCAAAAACAACGATTCCGAGATGCCCCACTCGTTTAGCTACGGAGTGTCACATGCCGACCCCGCCCTGGGCGAAGCTTCCAATCGCATGACGCTCGATGCCGACCATCGCATGTACGACTACAAGCTACGTCATGCCATGCACCTCGATCGACGCAATATCACGCAAGTTCACGCCGACGACTTCGAAATAAGCGATCGAATTTTTGACGCCTTTTCGATGCTCAACGAGGGCCGTTATTTCTTTATCGAGAACTTGGACAAACATCGCACCCTTTGGTCACAAGGCGCCTTGCGCGACCTTGGCCTTCCCTCGGAGCACATAGACAAATGTCGCGATTACTGGAAAACGCGCGTCCATCCCGACGACCTTGAGGCCTGCATCAACGACATCGACCAAGTCTACAACGGCACCAAGCACCGTCGCGTCATGCAGTATCGTGTGCGCAACGCCGTCGGCGACTACGTCCTTTGCCGTGCTCGCGGGTTTCGTATCGACGGCGACGGAAATGTCCCCTCGCTCTATGTCGGCGAGCTCGTCAACCACTCACTTGCCGAAACCGTCGACGCTGCCACAGGCCTCGGAACGCAGCGCATGCTGGCCAACGCCATCGACGCCTGCCGCCGCGATCGTTGCGAGACAGGGCTTATAGCGGTGCGCGTTCGTGGCACGACAAAGCTCAACGAGCTCTACGGGGCCGAGGCTGTCGACAACATGCTTGCCGAATACGCAGGCCGCATGCTGTCGATCACTCGCGGCAGGAGCCGGGTCTACCGTTCACGAAGCGTTCAGTGCGTCGTGCTCAGCAACGACCTAGACCACGAGGCATTCGAGCAACTGACCCGCCACCTTAAAGAGGCCGTTTTCGCTCCTGTTCGAATCGCAGGCGACACCATTACTCCCGTCTGCCTTGTCGTCCCGGCCTTTTACGAGCACTTAACCCATCAAGCGATCGCCGTTTTAGGCGAACTCGACCGTCGCCTTCGCACGGCCGGCGGGCTTGTTCCCAACGACAGCCTCCCCATACCCGAGGCGGAGCGCAAAAGCGCCATAGCCGAACGTATCGACTCGCTCACGGGTCTCTATCGACCCAGCGAGTTTATGCGGCGCGCCAACGCATTTCTCGAGGCAAGGCGCAACGGCACCTGGTGCATCGCCACGGTCGACATGGGCCACATGCGCCTGTTTAACGAATGGTATGGACAGGCCGAAGGCGACCGCCTGCTTGCCGATGTGGGCACGGTCCTCAAGGACATCGAGAATGCCGACATGAGCGTCGCAGGGTACTGGGGCCAAGATGACTTTTGCGTACTCATCCCCTTTAAGCACATCGCCGTCCATCAAATCTACAACCGCGTTCGCGAGGCAGTAGCCAGGTATGATGGCGGCGTAGGTTTTTGGCCGTCCATGGGCGTTTACCCCATCGATTCCAATGAGGAGATCACCATCGATGCGCAGGCAAAGGCCATGTTTACCAATCGGCGCGCAAAAAACGACTTTAAGGAGCGCATTGCCATTTTTTGCCCCGAGGAGTACAAGCGCGAAATCGTGTTCAACCGCACGCTGACCGAATTCCAGTACGCGCTGTCAAATGGTCGCATCACGTACTATCTTCAGCCCCAGGTCGATATGGAAACCGGCGAGATTATTGGCGCCGAAGCACTCACCCGCTGGATTAACAAGGACGGCTCTCTCATTTCGCCCGCAACGTTTATCCCCGCACTCGAGGAAAGCGGCTTTGTAGTGACGCTCGACAAATATGTTTGGCAGGGCGTCGCCATGTGGCTCCGCGAGCGCCTCAATCGAGGACTTCGCGTGGTTCCGATTTCCCTCAATGTGTCGCGCGTAGACATTCTTGCCTGCGATGTCGCCGAGCATATGGGGTCGCTCGCCGCCCAGTACAACCTGCCGCCCGAACTCATGCACATCGAGATCACCGAGACCGCCTATACCGGAGAGTCCGAGGCCGTGGATAAGCTGACCGCGGATCTGCACACCCGTGGCTTCTCGACCTACATGGACGATTTTGGCACCGGCCAGTCCACGCTCGCGATGCTCAAGAACGTCAACGTCGACGTCATCAAGCTCGACCGCACCTTTGTGCCCACCGACCGCGATCAAGGCCGCAGCACGCAAATCATTTCATCGATGCTCGAAATGGCGCAGTCGCTCCATCTGCCCGTCGTGGTCGAAGGCGTCGAGACAAATGAGCAGGCGAACATGCTACGACAAATGGGCGCCCGCTACGCTCAGGGCTTCCTCTACTACCGCCCCATGCAGGCGAAGGATTTTGAGGCATTGCTCGATGGCGGCAATAACAACTGATACGCTCGCGCGCAAAACGCCACCGTCGAAGGGGATATTTGTCTCCATTAGCTAACTTATATCCCCAATTCAAACCGAATTGGGGATATGATACAAACCGTTGTTCCGCCCAAGGAGGTTATCCATCATGAACGAGTCGTATCGCCTGGGCGAGCAATCGATTATTGCCTATCTTCAGCGACTTGCGAACGGCGTCTCGACCGCCGAACTCGATGTTGCCGCGCTGCCTGCTGGGCTACGCGCCGTTGGCGAGCAACTGCAAAAGACGCATGCCATCCTGCAACAAGAGCGCCAGCTGCTTGAGCGCAACGCCTATATCGATCCGCTCACCAACTTGGGCAACCGCAACGGATTCGACCGTCACGTCGAGCAACTCTGGCGCAAAGGCGATCCCTTCACCTGCGCCTATATTGACATCGACCATCTCAAGCATTGCAATGATAGGTTTGGCCACGCCGAAGGCAATCGCTATATTCTGAGCATCTGCCGCACGCTCTCCGAAACCATGGAGCACGATGAGATGCTGTTCCGTATCGGTGGAGACGAGTTTGTGCTCATCTCGCTCTCCGCAAACGAGATTGAACTCGAGCAGCGCTTGGAGCAGGTACGTACCAGGCTGATCGAGGCGAGCTCAGGTGGCAAGGCGCCCATGATCGGCAGCTTTAGCTTTGGCTGCTCGCGCGTCGATCCACTTGCTGGCGACACGCGTCGCCAGATGACAATGGATGCCGATCGCAAGATGTATCGCTATAAGCTTATGCATCGTGTGCAGCAACCGAAAGACGATGACGCGCCGCAACGCCCAATCGTCGATCAGCTTCCCTGCAACGACCGGGTGTTCCAAGCGATCTCCATGAGCTCCGAGACGCGCTATCCGTTTATCCTCAATCTCGATACGGGAGAATCGCAATGGTCGGTTAACGCCGTGCGCGATTTTGACCTGCCCTCCCAGCACCCTTTTAACTCACTCGACATGTGGCTCGCCCGCGTTCATCCCGAGGACCGCGACAACGTACGTGTCGAGCTCGACATGGTGATAAACGGCACGTGGCACTTCCACTACATGCAGTATCGCGTAATGGATGCCACCGGAAAATACGTGCTTTGCGACTGCACGGGCTACCGCTTGGACGGCACCGATACCGAGCCCGGCATGTATGTGGGCATTATCATCAACCGAAGCTTGGCAGATACGACCGATTCCGTGACCGGCTTGGGCGATATTCACGCCCTGGTCAACGCCATTGGCGAAATGCGTCGCGTGGCGCGCAAGGCTGGTTTGATCGCCATCAAAATCGACGATATCGCTCAGGTCAATGCCCGCTTTGGCTTTGATGCGGGCGACCGCGTTTTGGCAGAATGTGCCGCCTGTCTGGTGGAATGCTCGCGCGGTAAGGGTCGTATGTTCCGCTCGACGGGGCCGATGTTCGTGGCTCTTTTCGACGACTTTGATCCCGAAGAAACCGATGCGATTGCAGAGGAAATCGAGCGGTTCCTGGGTTCGCCCGTGCTCTTTGGCCCATTTGAATATCAGCCGCCCATTCGCGTGGCCACGCTCCATCTGGACGGCGTCGACCGTCAGCCCGTTTCGATTTTGAACGAGCTCAAAGCGTTGCTCGGGAAAGCCGTGCAGGTGCCAGGTACCAAACTGGATTAGCACCGCGCCCACACCGCCTCCCCCATCGTGCGATAATCCTCTGCAGAAGTCACCAAAAGCAGAGGGAGTTTGTGATGAAGGTTCTTTTGGTCAATGGCAGCCCCAAGGCAAACGGCAACACCGCCCGCGCACTCGCCGAAGTCGCCGAGCAACTCAATGCCGAAGGCATTGATACCGAGGTGTTTCAGCTGGGCACCAAGCCCATTCGCGACTGCATTGGCTGTGGTCAGTGCGGCAAGCTCGATTGCCGCTGCACCTTTGACGATGACGTGGTGAACGAGCTGATCGCTGCCGCCGAGCAGGCAGATGGCTTTGTCTTTGGCTCGCCCGTCTACTATGCGCACCCCAGCGGACGCATCCTTTCGGCCCTCGATCGCGCATTCTATGCCGGCAGCAAAGCCTTTGCACACAAGCCGGGCGCTGCCGTCGCCGTTGCCCGTCGCGGCGGCACGTCGACCACCTTCGACGTGCTCAATAAGTACTTCACCATCAACCAGATGCCCGTGGTTGCTTCCACGTACTGGAACAACGTGTTTGGCGCCATGCCGGGCGAGGCCGCCCAGGACGCCGAGGGCCTGGCCACCATGCGCAACATCGGCAAGAACATGGCCTGGCTCCTGCATTGTATCGAGGCAGGACAGGCCGCCGGTATCGAAGCCCCCGAAGCCGATCGCGAGCGCACCAACTTCATCAGGTAGAACGGCGGAACAAATACATGAACGTGCAAATTTTTGGCACCAAAAAGTCTTTCGATACCAAGAAAGCACAGCGCTTCTTCAAAGAGCGCCGCATTAAGGTGCAGTTTATTGACCTTAAGGAAAAGGAGATGAGCAAGGGCGAGCTCACGAGCGTGATGCAGGCGGTCGGCGGTATCGACAAGCTGCTCAACCCCAAGGCCAAGGACGAGGAGACGCTCGCGCTCATCCAGCACCTCACCCCCAGCCAGCGCTTCGACAAGTTGCTCGAGAACCAGCAGGTTCTAGCCGAGCCCATCGTGCGTAACGGCAAAAAGGCCACCGTCGGTTATTGCCCCGATGTATGGGGAGCCTGGGAGTAGCCTGTGTTATTTGCCAGCGCGTGGGTATAAGAGCAGGCGTTTGGCATATGATTCAACTGTAAGCCATGTCTAACAAAGGAGGGCACATGCCCAACAAACCCGTGAAAATCATCATGCTTACCGGATACCTCGGTGCCGGCAAGACCACGCTGCTCAACCACATCCTCGCTAACGATGGCGGTATCCGCGCCGCCGTAATCGTCAACGATATCGGCGAGATCAATGTGGACGCCAGCCTCATCGCCGACGGCGGCCTTTCCGAGACCGACGACCTCATCCCGCTCACCAACGGCTGCATCTGCTGCACGCTTTCTGATGACCTGGCCAACCAGCTGCAGGGCATCGCCGATTCGGGCAACTTCGATTACATCATCATCGAGGCCTCGGGCATTTGCGAGCCCATCCCCATCGCCTACACCATCTCGAGCTTCTGCGACGAGGCCAAGGTGGGCGGCGAGCCTAAGCTCGCGCTCGACAACATCGTGGCCGTGGTCGACTGTGCCCGCATGTACGACGAGTTCAACGGCGGGCGCGACCTGCTGGCTGAGGATATCGACGAGGACGACATCGAGAGCCTGCTCATCCAGCAGATCGAGTTCTGCTCCACGCTAATCCTCAACAAGACCGATACCGTGAGCCCTGAGCAGATCGCCGAGCTCAAGGCCATCGTGCGCAGCCTGCAGAAGGACGCCGTGATCGTCGAGGCCCAAAACGGAGAGGTTCCTATGGAGGAGCTGCTCGACACCGACCGCTTTGACTTTATGCGCGCCTACAACTCCGCCGCCTGGATCGATGCCATGGAACATCCCGAGGAGCACGATGACCCCGAGGTGCTCGAGTACGACATCGAGACCTTTGTTTACTCGCGCCGCAAGCCGTTTGACCTGCAGAAGTTCACCGATTTTGTTGAGCAGGAGTGGCCCGACGAGGTCATCCGCGTCAAGGGTCCGCTGTGGCAGACCGGCGATCCGGACATGTGCTACATGTTTGAGCAGGCCGGCCACCAGATGCGCCTGATGGAGAACGGTCTGTTCGTTGACTCCGCGCCCGAGGGCGAGAAGCAGAAGATCATCGACGAGAACCCCGAGATCATGCAGATTTGGGACGACGAGACGGGCGACCGTATGACGAGCCTGTGCATCATCGGCCGTCACATGGACAAGGATGCGCTCATCGCCTCCCTCGATGCCTGCCTGACCGACTGGCACCGCGCCTAGGTTTATCCAAGCGGGCATTTTTCCGCCTACGCAACCGCCAAACCACCACGAAGGTGCCCTTCGTGGTGGTTTTTCGTTCTGAGCCAAGGAGATTCATGTTCAACATCGTGCTGTATGCGCCCGAGATTCCGGCCAATACGGGCAATATCGGCCGCACCTGCGTGGTTACCGGCGCCCGCCTGCATCTGGTGGAGCCGCTGGGCTTTTCGCTCGATGACAAGACGGTGCGTCGCGCCGGCCTGGGCTACTGGCAAAACTTGGACGTGACGACCTATGCCGGCTGGGAGGATTTCCTTGCCCGCAACGGCCTCTCCTCCGCCGACGAGCGCCTGCATCTGCTGACCAAAAAGGCACGCCGCACCTATGCGCAAAGTACCTACCGCGATGGCGACTACTTGGTCTTTGGCAGCGAGAGCTCGGGCATTCCCGAGCCACTGCTTGCCGCGGCGCCCGAGCGTTGCGAGCGCATCCCCATGCTGCGCGATTGCGACTCACTCGATAACGCCGAGGCTTGGGAAGCCCACGAAGAATCGCTGGGGCATACCGAGGACAGCCACGAGACCATTCTTCAACAGGACATCTGCGGCAACTTCGTCAATCCCGACGACTACCGCATCAGCGCCCTCAACCTTTCCAACAGCGCCGCCATCGTCCTCTACGAAGCCCTGCGCCAAACAAGCTTTCCGGGAATGTGACAAAGGAACTGTCCCTTTGTCACATTCAAGCGCCACGCCGATGGCACACACGCCTAATTGATGCTCTAGATAAAGAGCCCTCACTTTTAACCAGAATTAACTAAGATAAAATGAAGTTAAACGGAGGTGTGAAAGGAGGGCCTAGTGAAATATCTCGAGAACCCGTTTACCCCCAGTTTTGGTGAGGTTCCTGCCCATCTCGCTGGCAGACAACAGATTATTCGGGATTTGGACCGTGCCTTCTTGAGCCAGCGCAGGCGCCCAGAATTGACCTCGATCTTCTCAGGCGCGCGTGGAACCGGTAAAACCGCTCTCATGTCGTCGCTCGCGACAAGGGCGGAATCCCACGGCTGGATAGCCGTAAAGACGACCGCACTCCCGGGAATGCTTGAGGAAATCGAGTTCGGGGCGAAACGTGCTGCCGGCCATCTTATCGACCCGTCCAACCACTTCGAAGTCACCGGTCTCGGAATTGCACCGCTCGGCAGCATCGAGGTCAATCGCGTTCACGATGCCTCAACCTGGCGTTATCGCATGAGCGACATCATCGACCAGCTCAACGAGGCGGGCACCGGTCTGCTCGTCACGGTTGACGAGGTGGACCCGACACTCGACGAGATGATTCAGCTCGCAGCCACGTATCAGCACTTTGTGACCGATGGGAAACGCGTCGCGCTGCTCATGGCGGGACTTCCCAACAACGTCTCGACGTTGCTGAACCACAAGACGGTCTCGTTCCTTCGCCGCGCCCAACAATATCATCTGGGTCGCATTGCCGACTATGACGTGCGCGAGGCCTTGATTCGCACAATCCAGGAAAACGATCGCCTGGCAGATGCTGAGGGAATCGATAGAGCCGTTCGCTCGATCTCTGGTTTTCCCTTCCTATTGCAACTCGTAGGCTACCGTGCCTGGGATCTCACAAGCGATTCGAAGGAAATCTCGTCACGCGACTTTGACCTGGGAATCAAAATCGCACGCGACGAGATGGATGACCGAATCCTCGCGGCAACCTATCGGGAACTCACTGCAGAGGACAAGCGATTCCTCATCGCCATGCTCGATGACGAGGAAGAGTCCACCACCGCCGACCTTGTCAAGCGCCTTAAGCGTTCGCCGCAGCAGGTCTCCCGCTACCGACGCCGCATGATAGATGCCGGCATCATCGGGGAACGAGGACGAGGGCTCGTCGCATTTGAATTGCCATTCTTCCGCGACTATCTCGCGGCTCAATGCGTGAAATAGGCATCAATGAGGCAAAGGGGCTGTCCCTTTGCCTCATTGTCTATAGGTAGCGGCCGGTGATGCTCTTGGAGCAAGCCGCGATGTCGCTCGGCGTGCCGGCGCAGACGATTTGCCCGCCCGCATCGCCACCGCCCGGGCCCATGTCGATCACGTAATCGGCGTTACGGATAAGGTCGAGATCGTGTTCGATCACGATGACTGTGGCGCCCTTGGCAACGAGGCCGTCGAACACGCTCAGCAACACCTGAACATCGAGCGGATGCAGGCCGATCGTGGGTTCGTCGAACACGAATACAGCATCATCCTGCACGCGGCCCATCTCGCTCGCAAGCTTTAGACGCTGCGCCTCGCCGCCCGAAAGCGCCGGCGTGGGCTCACCGAGCGTGAGATAACCCAAGCCCAGGTCGTGTAAGGTCTGCAAGCGCGCCTGAACCTTCTTGAGTCCCACCGTGGCGTCGAGCGCCTCATCCACACTCATATCCATGAGCTGCGGCAACGTCAGCAAGCTCCCGTCCTTGCCCTCACGATGGATACGCGAAGCCGCGTCCGCATAACGCGAACCGCGACATGCCGGGCAGACGATCTCGACATCGGGCAAAAACTGCACATCGAGCGATATCGAGCCCGTGCCATCGCACGTAGGGCAGCGCAAGGCACCGGTGTTGTAGCTAAAGGCACCCGCCTTGTAGCCGGCCGCCTTGGCCTCGGGCGTACGGGCGAAGGCGCGGCGCAGCTCGTCATGGATGTCAGCATAGGTCGCTACCGTCGAGCGCACGTTGGCGCCGATGGGCGTGGCGTCAATCAGGTTGGCGCGGGCAATGCCCTCGGCATCGACCCAACGCACGTGCCCCGGCAGACGCTCGCCATCTGCTTGCGCCTTGAGTGCCGGGATGAGCGTCTCGAGCACCAACGTCGTCTTACCCGAACCCGAAACGCCCGTCACCGCGACCAAGCGGCCGCGCGGGATATCGACTTCGAGCGGTTTTACGGTATGGATGGCATCGGTTGCCATGCGGATGTGGCCCTGGTCGAACATCTCCTCGTCAGTCACCTGCGGGCGCAAGCGCTTGGGGTCTGCGCGCAAAAACGGCGCGATGCGACTGCTCTGCGATTGCTCGACCTCGTCTACCGTACCGGCAGCGATCACGTTACCGCCGCCCGCTCCGGCAACGGGGCCCATCTCGACAAGATGGTCGGCTGCGCGAAGGATGCGCGTGTCGTGGTCGACAACAACCACGGTGTTGCCGTCATCCACCAGATCGCGCATCACGCCCACCAGGCCGTCGACATTGGCAGGATGCAAGCCAATCGAGGGCTCGTCCAGCACATAGAGCACGCCCGTCGATCGGTTGCGCACCACGCGGGCGAGCTGCACACGCTGGCGCTCACCCGTGGAGAGCGTGGCACCAGCGCGGTCGAGTGAAAGGTAATCGAGACCCAGGTCGACCAGACGACGGGCCGCGCTCAAAAACGAATCGCAGATATCCGCCGCCATGGGCCGCATCTCGGGCGGCAAGGATGCGGGCACCCCGCGCACCCACTCAATCGCCTCGCCTAGCGTCATGGCCGCCGCCTGCGCCAGATTGATACCGCGCACTTGGGGCTGGCGCGCAGCCTCGGAAAGACGCGTACCACCACAGTCGCGGCATGGCCCCTCGCGCAAAAAGCGCGCAACGCGTTTGAGGCCCTTGTCGTCCTTAACCTTGGCGAGCGCATTCTCGACGGTATAGACGGCGTTGAAGTAGGTGAAGTCCAGCTCGCCTGCCTGGTTGG
>CAJJYO010000023.1 GCA_905197385.1 uncultured Collinsella sp. | reverse complement strand
CTTTTTGCATCGTAGGGAGGGGTCTTGACCCCTCCGGGGGCGTCGGGGACGCCGCCTCCTACATCCTTGGCCGCGAACTTTCCGCCAACCGTAGGGGGATTCATCTCTCCCGTTTCCTCGCCCGCCTTTCCTTAACTTTCTTCTTTACATTCCCCGCAAAATACGCTACAATATAAATGTATATTTATAAAAACAAAGAGAAGGAGAGATCGCTTTGTTTACTATCATCAAACGGCGGGAGCTGAACCCCACCGTAACCGAACTTTGCATCCATGCGCCGCTCATTGCCAAGAAGGCAAAGGCCGGCCAGTTTATCATTGTCCGCGCAAAGGAGGACTCCGAGCGCATCCCCCTGACCATCGCCGGGTTTGACCGCGAAGCCGGCACCGTTTCTATCATTTTCCAGGTTGTCGGCGCAGGTACCATGCAGCTCAACTCCCTCAAAGAGGGCGAGGCCGTGCATGACTTTGTGGGACCCTTGGGCAAGGCCACCGAGATCGAGGGCCTGAAAAACGTCTGCGTCGTCGGCGGCGGCGTGGGCTGCGCCATTGCGCTGCCCATTGCCCAGGCCCTG
Source organism: uncultured Collinsella sp. (assembly GCA_905197385.1). Taxonomy (GTDB): domain Bacteria; phylum Actinomycetota; class Coriobacteriia; order Coriobacteriales; family Coriobacteriaceae; genus Collinsella. Next base: position 12,459 of record CAJJYO010000023.1, on the reverse strand, counting down.
CACGAGCAGGGCACCAAGGTCACCGGCATCGTCGGTTTCCGCAACAAGGATCTGGTCATTCTGGAGGACGAGTTCCGCGCCTGCTGCGATGAGTTTATCATCATGACCGACGACGGCTCCTACGGCGAGAAGGGCGTTGTCACTGCGCCGCTGGAGCAGCGCATTGTGGACGGTGCGAACTTTGATGAGGTCATCACCATCGGACCCCTGATTATGATGAAATTCGTCGTCAAGACGACCAAGCCCCACAATGTCAAGACTGTTGTGTCGATGAACCCCATTATGGTCGACGGCACCGGTATGTGCGGCGGCTGCCGCCTGACCGTGGGCGGGCAGACCAAGTTTGCCTGCGTGGACGGTCCCGACTTTGACGGCTTTGAGGTCGATTTTGACGAGGCTATGCACCGCGGCACGATGTACAAGCCCTTTGAGGCACACGCCCGCGAGGCCGAGTGCAATTTGCTGAAGCAGGAGGTGCAGTAATTATGCCGAACATGGACCCGAAAAAGTGCCCCATGCCCAGCCAGGAGCCGAACGTCCGCAACAAAAACTTTAAAGAGGTCGCCCTTGGCTACACCGAGGAGATGGCCGTGAACGAGGCCAAGCGCTGCCTGCAGTGCAAGAACCACCCCTGCCGCAGCGGCTGCCCCGTTGAAATTGATATTCCCGGCTTCATCAAGCACGTCGCCGAGGGCGACTTTGAGGCCGCCTACAACGTGATTGCCCAGTCCAGCGCGCTGCCCGCCGTCTGCGGCCGTGTCTGCCCGCAGGAGCACCAGTGCGAGGGCAAGTGCGTCCGCGGCATCAAGGGCGAGGCCGTCGGCATTGGCCGTCTCGAGCGCTTTGTTGCCGACTGGTACCGCAACAACGTACATACCAAGCCCACCGCCCCCGCGCCCAACGGCCACAAGGTCGCTGTCATCGGCGCAGGCCCGTCCGGCCTGACCGTCGCGGGCGATCTGGCCAAGCTGGGCTACAAGGTCACCGTCTACGAGGCCCTGCACGTTGCGGGCGGCGTGTTGATGTACGGCATCCCCGAGTTCCGTCTGCCCAAGGACATCGTCCAGCACGAGGTCGAGGGCCTGAAGGAGCTGGGTGTGGACATCGAGACGAACATGGTCATCGGTAAAGTCCTGACCATCGACGAGCTGATGAACGACTACGGCTTTGAGGCCGTCTATGTCGCGTCCGGTGCCGGCTTGCCTCGCTTTATGGGCATCCCCGGCGAGAGCCTGAACGGCGTCTACTCCGCCAACGAGTACCTGACCCGCGTCAATTTGATGAAGGCGTACAAGGAGGACTCCCGCACGCCCATCATGAAGAGTAAGTCCGTTGCCGTTGTCGGCGGCGGCAATGTCGCCATGGACGCTGCCCGCTGCGCCAAGCGTCTGGGTGCTGAGAATGTCTATATCGTCTACCGCCGCGGCATGGCCGAGCTGCCTGCCCGTAAAGAGGAGGTCGAGCACGCCGAGGAGGAGGGCATCGTCTTTAAGACGCTGACGAACCCGACGGAAGTGCTGGGTGACGAGAACGGCTGGGTCAAGGGCATGACCTGCGTTGAGATGGAACTGGGTGAGCCGGACGCCTCCGGCCGCCGCCGCCCCATCGTCAAGGAGGGCAGTGAGTTCGTTCTGGAAGTTGATACGATGATCATGGCGTTGGGCACCAGCCGGACAGGCTTCTCATCGCCCTTGCCGGCACGATAGACAACCGGCGATACACCGTAGCCGTACTGAATGGCGTTGACCTCTTTATCGATGCCGTCGCCACCGGCATCGAGCCATGCCTTAAAGCTCGTCATGTCGTTAGACTTAACGCTCGCAAACATATCCTTTACGGCCGTAACCACGGGAATCTTATCGGTTCCCTGAGCCTTGCCGCCGGCACTGTCGTCGGACGAATCCTCGCTCTTGGACGTATCGTCGCCCGTGGCCCCCTGACCGCCCATCATGGACGACAGGTCGTAATCCTGCTTGGAAATGGTGAGCGGGTAGCTCGAGAGCGTATCCTCCTCGACCTTTTTGATGTAGCCGTTTACGCCGTTGGACAGCGCCAGAATCGCCGCGATACCGATAATGCCAATCGAGCCCGCAAAGGCAGTCATGGCCGTGCGGCCCTTCTTGGTCATGAGGTTTCGGGCAGAAAGCCCCAGCGCCGTCACAAAGCTCATCGAGGTTTTGCGCGTAGGCTTTGCCTCGCGACGCGCGGCCTTGGCAACATCGAAGGGGTCGGAATCGTCGGTGATCTTGCCGTCCGCCAGATTGACGATGCGCGTGGCATATTGGTACGCCAGCTCGGGATTGTGCGTGACCATGATGACCAGGCGGTCGCGCGCCACGTCCTTGAGCAGGTCCATGACCTGCACGGATGTCGTTGAATCCAAAGCGCCAGTCGGCTCGTCTGCCAGCACGATCTCGGGGTCATTGATCAGGGCGCGGGCAATGGCCACGCGCTGCATCTGCCCGCCCGATAGCTGGCTCGGGCGCTTGTTAACGTGTTCGCCCAGGCCAACCGCCTCGAGCGCCTCGCGCGCACGCTGGCGGCGCTCGGCATGCCCCACGCCCGTAAGCGTGAGCGCCAGCTCCACGTTTTCCAAAATGGTCTGATGCGGAATGAGGTTATAGCTCTGGAACACAAAGCCGATGCGGTTGTTGCGATAGGCATCCCAATCGCGATCGTGAAAGTCCTTGGTCGAGATGCCGTCGATCAGCAGGTCACCGGAATCGAAATGATCGAGCCCACCGATAACGTTGAGCATCGTGGTTTTGCCCGAGCCCGAGGGGCCCAGAATGGCCACGAACTCGTTATCGCGAAAAGACAGGCTTACGCTGTCGAGCGCCACCTGCGTAAACGACTGCGTAACGTACCTTTTGCAAATACCTTTGAGCTCCAACATGGACGGCAACCTCTCCCACGCGGGCGCACTTGCCCGCTCTCCCCCGCCGTTCGTATTCGACGCGTTTGTCCTACTCTATCCCCATTTTTTGCCGGCGCTAGTGAGGAATGTAGGGAACCGCGCCAAAAAACGAACGGGATGACGCCCAAAAGAAGAGGTCCCGAGCGGGACCTCTATATGGTGGAGCTTATTTTGAAAGGTAGCGAACTACTTCGCACAGCGGCGCACGATCCTCGCTATGCTTACACGTTTTTTACTGCTCGCTATTCGCAATCGCCTGGTCGATAAGCTTGTCGAGTGCTGCGCGCTGCTCGGCGGAGCTGATGGCTCCCACGATTGGATCCCCTACGATGTTGCCATTCTGATCGATGACATACGTTGTCGGGAACGAGAACAAATTTGACGTAAACTTACCGGCCTCGCTGTCCGACTTGAACCAGATGTTCTTATATGTTACGCCTTTCTTGCTCAGCACGTCCTTGGCATCTGCAATCTCGCCCTTGTTGCCATCGAGCGTAAAGGAATTGACGCCCACGACCTGGCCGCCCTTCTCGGCAAGCTCCTGATTCAGTTTCTCAAGATCGCCCAGCTCGCCCACGCACGGCTTGCAAGTAGTGAACCAGAAGTTCATGACGGTGACCTTGTTCTTAGAGAACAGCTCGTCGCTGCTCACGTCGTTGCCATCCAGGTCTTTGCCCGTAAAGCTGGGGAACTTCGTCGCCTCGCTCGAAGCATTGGCACCAGCCGTCATGCCAGCGGTCGAAGCGTCGACGCTCTCGCCTGCGCTCGGCGTGCTTCCACAGCCGGGGAACTCCTTCTCCAAGCTCTCGAGCTTGTCCTCGATCTCCTTGATCTGCTGCGCACCGGCCTTGAGCGTCTTAAGCTCATCCGCCGTAAACTCATCCTTGGCGCCGTCGATGGTCTTGAGCAGGAAATCGCCGTAATTGCTGCCGTCCTCAATCATTGCCGAGTCTTTATTTGCCGCATTGAATACCTTTTCCCACAGCGCGTTATCACTCGAAAAGATATCGTTCTCCTTCTGCATGAGTTTTGCATACAACTCGGCGGCCTCGTCGGCATTGGTCGGCTTCTGCGCAGTGAGTTCTGCGATCTTAGGATCGGAGCCCGCAGATTCGCTCGCATTGCCACCAGGTGCCGAGCACGCCACAAGACACAAGGCCAGTACCGGCACCATAAACAGGGCCGCAATCTTAGAAAGCTTCATAGTCATTCCTCCGTTTTGTCGAAGCTTGTTTACTTTTTATCGGCGGTCAAGGGAAGCTTTCCCGCCGACACATCCAGGCCATAGCGATAGCTGATGGCATCGACAGGACAGGCCCCGATGCACTTTCCGCACCGGATACATTCGGCATGATTGGGCGCGCGGACCACATCAACGTCCATCTGACAAACCTTTGAGCACTTGCCGCACGAGACACATTTGCATGCGTCAACCCGAATCCCCAGTAGGGACACCCTATTCATGAGCGCATAGAATGCGCCGAGCGGGCAAATCCATTTGCAGAAGGGGCGGTAGAACAAAACGCTCAGCACTACCACGGCAATGAGAACGGCAAGTTTCCAAGTAAAGAGCTGTCCCAACGCAGATCGAATGCCGGCATTGGCAATGGCCAGCGGAATGGCGCCCTCGAGCACACCCTGTGGACAGATGTACTTGCAAAAGAACGGGTCCCCCATCCCCACATCGTTGACCACCAAGACGGGCAGCAGCACCACGGCAAACAGCAGCACGACGTATTTGATGTACGTGAGCGGCTTAAGCTTTTTCGTGGAAAGCTTTTTGCCGGGAATCTTATGAAGCAGCTCCTGCAGCCAGCCAAACGGGCACAGAAAGCCGCATACAAAGCGTCCCAGCAGCACGCCGACCAAAATGAGCGTACCAGTGACATAGTAAGAAAAGTTGAACTTGGATGAACCTACCACCGACTGGAACGACCCGATGGGGCACGCACCCGATGCCGCGGGACACGAATAGCAATTAAGTCCAGGTACGCAGACTGTTTTTCCCGTGCCCTGATAGATGCCGCCTTTGGCAAAGTTTGGCAGGTGAATATTGGTGACCAGCGTCGCCGCCGCCTGAATGAATCCGCGAAATCGGGCCAAAACATGCGACGCAGTGTTTTCTCTTTTATCCAATTCCGATACACTCCAAGCACAGCCTAATCGCTTTGGCCAGCACGGCATCCGCCTCGCCACGCATAACACCAAAGCACACCATGGCAATTCCGACGATCAACAAAGCGACCTGTACCATGGGTTTTACCGCTTTGAACAACCCAACCACTCCTTTCGTTACGCGACCATTGGACCATATCGACTATAAAATCCGTGTTAAGCGCGATTTGAAATGTGCAAGGAGACTGTTATGCGTATTTTGATCGTCGAAGACGAGCAGGCGCTGTGTGACGCAATCGCGCGCAGCTTGCGAAACTTGGCGTACAGCGTCGACTGTTGCCACGACGGGCAGGAGGCGCTCGACCTACTGGACGTCGAGGCCTTCGACCTCGTGGTACTCGACCTCAACCTTCCCCGTATCGACGGCATGACCGTACTCAGGGAACTTAGGAAAACCGACTGCGAGACCAAGGTGCTGATTCTGTCCGCGCGTGGCGAAGTATCCGATAAGGTCGACGGACTCGATGCCGGCGCCAACGATTACCTCACCAAGCCGTTTCATCTGGACGAACTTGCGGCAAGGATCCGCAGCCTTACCCTCAGGCGCTTCGCACAAAGCGACATAGTATTAACCTGCGGAAAACTCAGCTTTGACACCAAGGCGCGCATCGCTTCCGTGGGCAGCGAGGCCTTATCTCTTACACGCAAGGAAACGGGAATCTTGGAATACCTGATGCTTAATCAGGGGCGACCGGTAAGCCAAGAGGAGCTTATCGAGCACGTTTGGGATAGCAGCGTAAACAGCTTTAGCAACGCAACCCGCGTTCATATCTCGTCGCTCCGCAAAAAGCTACGCAGCGCTTTGGGATACGACCCGATTCGCAATCGGATTGGAGAGGGCTACGTCATGGAGGATGGAGAATGAAAGGGCTTTCGCTGCAATGGCGCATAACGATCATGACGGCACTGCTCACGTGTGCGGCATGCGTTCTGACGAACTGCCTGGTCGGCTATACGGGCATGCGCTACATGGATGCCATCGGCAGTGACATCTCAGCCTTTAACGCAACCGGCGAAGATTCGCCCCAGGCGTTCGACCCGACGAAAGCGGTCCCCGATGACAGAGTCACGATCGTCGTAAACGACGCACAGGAGTCTTTTGGCACGACAGCCTGGTACATCACGGCTGGAGTCACGCTCCTTGGCGGCGTGCTGGCATACTTTGTGAGCGGCCGTGCACTTAAACCGCTACGGGCTTTTGCAGCCCAGGTTGAGCGCGTGCAGCCTGACAACCTAAGCGAAATCAGACTCAATGAAGATATGCCCACCGAGCTACAACGATGCAGCGCCTCTTTCAACGACATGATCGCTCGTCTTGGCGAAGGGTTCTCTGCACAGCGTCAGTTTACCGGCAACGCCGCACACGAGCTGCGCACCCCACTCGCCCTTATGCAAGCACAGATTGAACTATTCATCTCCGAGCACTCCGGTTTGCAACCCGAAACAGCCGAGCTGCTCGGCCTGCTACAAGAACAAACCGAGCGAATGTCGCGGATGACCAAGGTATTACTCGAGATGAGTGAGCTCCGCAGCGTTCCTTGCGAGGACGATGTTGAACTTGGCCCCTTGTCCGAAGAGGTCCTCACCGACCTTACGCCACTTGCCGAAAATAAGGGCATAGCCCTCAATTGTGCTGGAGACGCTTTAGTAATCGGGAGCGACACGCTACTGTACCGGCTGGTGTTCAACCTGGTCGAAAACGCTATCCGCTACAGCCGCACCGACTCGACTGTCAACGTCTCCATCAGCGACAGCGACAGCCACGTGCTCCTACGAGTCAAAGATGAGGGCCCGGGAATACCCAAGCAGTACCGTGAGAGCATCTTCCAACCGTTCTTTCGTCTAGACAAATCCCGCAGCAGGGCATACGGCGGCGCAGGACTCGGGCTAGCACTCGTTTGGGAGATTGCAGCGCTTCACGGTGGCACAGTAGAGGTCGAAACAAGTTCCGAGAACGGGACCACCATGCTCGTAAGCCTTCCAAAACGATCCGCAGCGTTAACCGAACAGTAAAACGAAAGGGGTCCCGAGCAACAGGAGTACAATTGCTGCTATTGTTGCCAGCTGTTGGGAGATGGAAGATGGACTGCGATGGCTACCCATGCGTTCCCATGCCGTTGATGTGCACCGCCTTTGTGCCGGGGCAGATTGACGTTGCGGTTGCAGGCATTTCCGACCCCGATTCGCGCGCCATCGCCACGGCAGAAGCGCTGTACTTTCGCGGACAGGCCACGCTCGCCGCCGGGACAGCACGCCCCTATCTTGACGCCACCGACCCCGCACTGCGCTATTCCGCATGCTTTATCTGCGGATATGCCAGTCTGTCGCTCAACCGTATCGCCGACGCCCGCCGGTGCCTTGCGGGCATCCTCGATACGCCGGCCGACGAGGAATCATCCGCTATCCACGCCACGCATATCCTGTTCGCCTCGGCCGCAAGCGTCCTGCTGCACTTGCCTTCCCCGTATTCTGCCGAAGAGTTTTATCCACTTGCGGCGCATCTGCCCGAAGGCCTGCGCCTGTTCGCCAGCTACGTGATGGCGCACGCCTTGTATCTGCGCGGCGAATACGGCCGCAGCCTGGGCATGGCGGAAAACGCCCTGATTATGAAACAGGGAAGTTATCCGATCTCGGAACTGTTCCTGCACCTGGCAGCCTCCATGGCATGCATGAGCCTCAAGGACATCGACGCCGCAAAGGCACACTTCGGAGCCGCTTGGGGCATTGCGCGCCCCGACGGCCTTATCGAGCTCATTGGCGAGCACCACGGCCTTTTACAGGGGCTCATCGAGGCGTGCCTAAAAACGCAATACCCAGACGACTTCGCGCGCATCATCGAGATCACGTACCGCTTCAGCTACGGCTGGCGGCGCATCCACAACCCTGATTCGGGCGAGGACGTGGCCGACGATCTAACGACCACGGAATTCACCATGGCCATGCTCGCCTGCCGCGGATGGACCAACGCCGAAATCGCACGCCACATGGAAGTATCGCCGGGCACTGTTAAAAACCGCCTATCAGGAGTGTATGCCAAGCTTGGTATCGGAACTCGCGCCGAGCTGGTTGCCCACATGTTGCGCTAGCGGCCAGACTGCCCGGCGTATCGAAAGCGCTCCGGGGGGCCTGACGCTTTCGCGCGCTCAAATTGGACATTTTGGCCATCGAACGGCACTACCGTGACAGGATGCCTTCTCGCAAAATTGGATTATTTCCACCGATGCCTGCGGGATGGGAGCCAAAGATGCTTGATCGCCGTTCGTTACTTGTTGCCGGAGCGTCCTCGCTGGCGAGCATTATGTTGCCGCGCGTGCCAGGAAGCGCAAACGCCTTCATATTGCCGTTCGCGCCCACCGAAGCCTATGCCGACGAAAAAGACCCCTTCAGGGTGCTCGTTCTCTCGCGCACCATGTTTGGTGTGGTCGTGGTCGATGTCGCCAACAAGAATACGCCCATCGCGGGTGCCCAGGTCACGCTCACATCGCGCTATGCCGCAGGCAAGCAGCTCACCGCCACTACCAATGACGAAGGCACGGCCATTTTTGAGGTCGCGCCGCTTTCGGAAGGCTACGTGGACGAGGCAACACTCCTTGACGCGTACGACTTTAACGGCGGTATCTCCATCAGCATGAAAGGCTACCGCGATGTCGAGATTCCCCTCGCGCGTGTCCAAGGCGGCACCGCCATTACCGCACCCACACGTCCGCTCTCCGATGGCGAGCCGTACTTTCGCCAGCTCACATTCGACGAATGGGACATCCAGTACGCTGAAGCCACGTTCATGGCATTGCCGAAGGACGACACGGCAAACGAACAGCCCGATACGCACTCCTTTACCGTGCAGGCACATCTGCCACAGGGTGGACAGGCAACGCTGTGCATCAACAAGGTATTGCCCGCCACGGGCAGCTCGCCCGAAACCGTCACGCAAATTGGCCAAGTCAAGGCCGGTGCATCGGGTTCGGATAATCTGGCGACATTCACGCTCGAAGACAAGTTCCTCGATGCGGCATCGGGCCTTCTGGAGGAAGGATGCAAGCTGCGCTTTGTGCTCGACTATCAGGGCAAAACCTACACGCTCTCCTCTCCCATGGCCGTTGTCACCGCGCCGGCCGCAAAGGCAGAATCGGGCTCGACCACCATCATTCCTACTACCATGGACCAAGAGATCACTCCGTTTGATTTTCCGGCGGCGTTTCCCGGCATCGGCGGCAATAAGTTCACGTGCTGGATGCCCTCATTCCCCATTTTGTTCGATTTCTCTTTTGCCGGGTACGTGCTGTTTGGCGGAGGATACAAACCAGCCAGCTATATGAACGATTCGGGCAACCCTGATCTGGAATACTGGAAGAAATCGCCGCGCGAGTCGGGCGCCAAGCAGGCAAACCGCTACCTCGACGAGATGGAAGGGAAGTGGAATCAGTACAAGAGCATGAGTGCCGGTTCGGGCACTGATCCAAGAAACACCAAGCTCCTTCGTCACCATTGCACGCTGCTGTTCACGATGGATATCGCCACACAGGTGTACGGATCGCTCGCCTACGATTGGGTAGGCAAAACCTGGGGCAGCAACAACGACCCCGCATACGGCAATATTAAGGCCCTCTTCCAGGTAAGAACCGACCTCAATTGGACCGAGCAGTTTACCCTAGGACCGGTGCCCTTTTTCCTAAACGTCAACCCCTGGGTGCTGGCGAAGCTGGCGCTCGCCGTGGGTGCCCACACGCACGGCAGCGGCGCGGCGTTTTTCAAGAACATTTCGCTCGACTATTCCAACACGTCGGGCTCATTCACCATCCAGATCGGGCTTGCCGTTACCTTTGGCGCCGGCGTTGCAGGCGTCGCCTCGTCTGCCGTGCGTGGCGCCGCATCCCTCACCCTGTTCATTGGGTACGAGAAGGCGGACGGGCACCAGCTTCCGCGGCTGCGCGTGGGTGCAGACGTCGATGTCGATGTGATACTCCAGTTCGTAATGTTCAAGTGGACCACCAAGGCTTGGTCGGGATCGTGGCCCACACTCCTCGATTCGTGGAATATGTCGGTGAACAATAGCAACCAGTATGTGCTCCAGCGCTCTGAGCTCGCATTGGGTGGAGATACGCCTTACACGTTGGATGCCCGCTTCGGCATGCCCGGCAACATCGAGGCGGGCGGCGTGCCGCAATTTATCGCATCGGCCACCATCGTCACCAACGCCGAGCTGCTCGCACGCGCTGAGGTTAAGGCCACTGCCGTAAACGCCGCGCCTGTCGTGCGCGATTGGGATCAAGCGGTCACGTGCATTGAGCTCGAGGCGGATGCAGAAAGCGACGACACGGGACAGATCGAGCATTTCGTCCATGCACTGATAGAGAACGACGAAAACGCCGCGCCGATGTATGAGTACACCTACATCGGTCAGGCAACGAACACCGTTGCCGACCCGAACGCCGATTCTGCCGGCGTGTCGGAGGACGAGCGTGGCGGCATCAAGCCCTCGAGCGACAACGTGCTGTTTGCTGGCGTGCTCAGCGAAGCCCACATGAAGCTGGCAATGATTGCCGGCGTAGAATGCCTGTTCCGTATCGCCTCGGTGCGCTACGGCGACAATGGTCGCTCGCGCCTGGTGGTACACACAAAGGCAAACGGGACGTGGTCCGCTCCCACGCCTGTAGACTTTCCCCTTGGGTTTGGCGAGGGCGACGTGGAGCGCGACAGCATATACGATTACGACTTCGACGTAGTGGAATATACGGACGGAAGAGGAAACCAGGACGCCTACGTGCTGCTGGTCTCGGGCGAGCGCCCCGCCGGCGACAACACCCTTTTCGATACGGCGAGCACATCCGGCATACTGTCCGTTGTGCGCCTGCGCATAAGCAACGACGGAGTTCGCGTGATATCGCACACGTCGTGGCGCAGCATCTCGCGCGGCCGCCTTCAGGAGGATGGCTACCATTGCCTGCAGTGCCCACGCATCACGGTGGGCAAGACACTTGTCGACGGGCGCCTGTCGGGCGCTTACCTCCACCGCCGCGGGACCACCGCAGAAAAGGCGCTCGGCAGCGAGGCTGAGGTTGCGCTGGAGTGCTTTACCCTATGGTCGGACGTTTCGGGCGACAGCCTGACGTTCCGCCAAGTTCTCCGCTTTCCGCAAGCACCGTCGAGCATCGAGCTGGGTGAGCCCGAGAATATCAACGGCAAAATGGTGGTGCCCGTTGCATACGAGACCGCAGACGGTTGCGGCTGCGCATCGTACGCCGTGATCGGCCAGTCCATCGCGGGCTGGGGCGTTATGTCGCCAGATGCCACAGTACCCCACGCGGTGCCGTGGCCGCAGCACACGGGCTTTTTGGCAACTGTCAACGAGCAGCTGCAGCATGTTACGTGGACGCGAGGCGCATCGGCATTTGCAACGCAGCCCGTGGGTGCCGCAGGCTGTGGCCCGGCATCGTTTAGCGTAAGCAACAACGGCAGGTGCGTGCTCTATGTAGAGAACACCGATGGCAAGGTGGGACAAACCTACGACGAAGAAGGCAACCCGGTTGCAGTGATGGGCAAGCACTTCCGCATCTTCGCCAGCACCTTGGCGGGCGATCTGTTCACGGAGCCGTTTGTGATGTGCGAGCTGGACCATCCCGTCGATCAGATAACGACATTTTTGACGTCGGGAGGCATGCTCTCCGCGCTCGCCACGCACATTGTGAGCGCGGAGAAGAGCGAGGCAGAGCTGCACGACATCGAAGTGCCCTTGGTGGCGTGTGCCACTCCGACGGGCGCCGTTGCTACCTCGGGCGCGGTGGTGCCCGGAGCAGCAGGCGAATCCTTCATGGTCACGGTGCGAAACGACGGCAACACCTTACTGACCGCCGGCACGATCGATCTGTACCGAGAGGGCTCCAGCCAGCCGTTCTCCAGCGCATCCATCGGATTCGGAGTGAACGCACGCATGGCTTCGATCTACGATCCAGAGCTTGCCGAGGACGCTTCGGCCAACGATATGGCACACGTGAAGTACGCGCTCGAGACGCTGGGCGCACGTTTTGCAACGCACCCGCTGGTAGCCGACAACGGCAACGCCGTGCTGGCACCGGGTTGCACGGCACAGTTCCGTATGAGCTTCGCCATCCCCGAGAGTTGGAGCGACGAAGTGGGCAAACGCGTAACGCTGTATGCGAAGGCGCGTAATCTGGTGGCGCTCGATCCCGTAACGCTCGAAGAAATTCGACCGGGCGCGAACTCGGCGCTGGGTGCTGTACTGCATGAGCTCCACGTGCCCGACGCGGCATGCGAACGCTCAGAAGTTCAGGTCGGCGTATGCGACAGCGCGGACGCCACAGGGCTTCACGACGCCCCGATGACGGCGGACGGCGATGGTGGCTCAAGTG
>CAJJYO010000022.1 GCA_905197385.1 uncultured Collinsella sp. | reverse complement strand
GCGCTGCGCTAAAAACGCGCCACGGGCGCGTTTTCTTTACGCTCCGCGCCCTGGCGGGTTCGAATCCCTCCTCCTCCGCCGTATTTGCTTGTAAGGGACTCAAAAGAAAAAAGCTCCCATTCTCGGGAGCTTTCTCAATCTAAATGGCGGAGGAGGAGGGATTCGAACCCTCGTGACCTTATACAGGCCAAACGGTTTTCGAGACCGCCGCATTCAACCACTCTGCCACCCCTCCGCGTGGGGTAAAAACAAAGCAGGCTCGAAGGCCTGCTTTGGAATTAACTGGCGGAGAGTCAGGGATTTGAACCCTGGAGACGCTTTTGACGCCTACACGATTTCCAATCGTGCTCCTTCGGCCACTCGGACAACTCTCCGTTAAATGCGAAAGTTAGTATACACGAGGAATCGTAAGGTGCAAGCCGAAAACTTAGCATTTTTTGATCTACAGTGTCTCGCGCTGTGCCTAAAACGCGCGGCACATGCAGTCTGACCAGCAAAATCATGCTAAGCGAATTGCTCAAAAAAGGACTTTATAGACCACGAGCAAACGAATTCAAAATCTTTTTGGTGATCAATTAGACCACTGGTATGTATTTCGCGACCACAACCATGTGCCCGTTGACCTGCGGCTTGGCTCAGCTTGTTCCCGCGGCACCGTATCTTGTCCACAAATCCGTCAAGCTCTTGGTCGGCATTTGGTTGGAATGCGCATGAAACGTGGTGCGAGCATGGGCATATGTGGAGGTCATGAGGTTGTAGCTGCATATTCTTGCGGCCTGGGAGGTTGAAAGATATTATTACCAAGTCTTTTCCTGCTTCAGGCGCACCTTCACGACCTGAAGCCACATTTGCCCAGAGGAGGTGACAATATGAAGGCTTATGAACTGCTGTTCTTTGTTGACCCGTCGCTCGACCCCGAGACTCGTCTCGCTGTTATGAAGCGTATCGATACCACGATCGCTGAGGGCGCTGGCAAGGTCGACTCCGTTGACGAGTGGGGCAAGCGCAAGCTCGCCTACGAGATCAACGACCTCACCGATGGTGACTACACCCTCATCAACTTCCACGCAGATCCTACCCAGATCGCCGAGCTTGATCGCGTCCTGCGCATCACCGACGCTGTGGTCCGCCACATGATCGTCCGTCGCGACGACCAGGAGTAAGACTGTCGTTTTGGACTGGGCTTGTGCCCCAAGAGGAAGTAGTGAGTTATGAGCATCAATCGAGTGAACATCACCGGTAACCTCACCCGTGATCCCGAGCTGCGCGCCACCGCCGGCGGAACCCAGGTTCTGTCCTTTGGCGTCGCCGTGAACGATCGTCGCCGCAATGCGCAGACTGGCGAGTGGGAGGACTATCCCAACTTTGTCGACTGCACCATGTTCGGCACCCGCGCCGAGGCCGTGAGCCGTTTCCTGGCAAAGGGAAACAAGGTCGCGATCGAGGGCAAGCTGCGCTACAGCTCTTGGGAGCGCGACGGCCAGCGCCGGAGCAAACTTGAGGTCATCGTCGATGAGATCGAGTTTATGAGCTCCCGTGGTGGCCAGGGTGGCTACGATCAGGGCGGTTACGCCCCCGCAGCTCCCGCGCCCGCAGCACGTCCTGCCGCACCGGTGGCTACGCCGCCCGCGGTCGACGTCTACGATGAGGACATCCCGTTCTAAGGGTTGTTCACCTATTTTTGAGTGAGAGGCGGCTTCGGTTCGCCGAAGTTGCCAAATGAAAGGTATTTTGACATGGCTAATGATTTTTCTGCACGTCAGCCGCGTCGTAAGTACTGCCAGTTCTGCAAGGAGAACACTGAGTTCATCGACTATAAGGACACTCAGCTTCTCCGTAAGTACATGACCGACCGTGGCAAGATCAAGCCCCGTCGCGTCACTGGCGCTTGCACGCAGCATCAGCATGACATCGCCAACGCCATCAAGCGCGCCCGCGAGATGGCTCTCCTGCCGTACACCGTCCCCGTGGTTTCCTCTCGTGGCAACCGCGACCGCGGCTAAGAAGGGAGACGCATCATGAAGGTTATTCTTCTCGATGAGATCAAGGGCAAGGGCGGCGAGGGTGACGTCGTAGAGGTCGCTCAGGGTTACGCTGAGAACTTCCTGTTCCCCAAGAAGCTCGCTGTTGCCGCCACCAAGGGCAACCTCAAGCAGCTTGACGAGCGTCGCAACAACATCGCCAAGCGCGAGGCCGTCCGTCTGGCTACCGCCAACGAGACCAAGGCTGCCTTCGAGGGCAAGACGGTCACCGTTGACGTCAAGGTCGGCGACGAGGGCATCCTCTTTGGCTCCGTTACCGCCGCTATGGTCGCTGACGCCATCAAGGCTCAGCTCGGTATGGACATCGACCGCAAGCGCGTCGAGCTCGGTAAGCCCATCAAGGTTGCCGGTGCCCACACCGTTGCCATCTCGCTGTACCGCGAGATCAAGGCCGAGGTTGTCGTTCTCGTCGGCGTTACCGCCGAGGAGCTCGCTGCCGAGGCTGAGGTCGAGGAGGCCGCTGAGGTCGCCGAGGCCGAGACCGCCGAGGTCGAGACTGAGGCTGCTGCCGAGTAGCATTTGCTGCAACGCAACAATCTTGTTCTAAGAAGGGCGCTCTGGGAAACCAGGGCGCCCTTTTGTTTTTTGCGCTGAGTGAGTGTCATGGTGAACGTTGCGTCGAAGTCCTATATACAGGACCGTTCATCCGTTTGGTTCGGTGATGATTGGCGGCGCGCGGCGCGTTTTGGGACCGTGGCTGATACTATGGATGCTCGCAAGCGATATGAATGAGGATGCTCATGGCATATGACGATAGGGAGACGGGGCTGACGGTCGAGGACCGCGGCTCAAAGTTGGGTCTTCCCCAAAACCAAGATGCAGAGGCCAATGTACTGGCCGCTATGCTGCTATCGCCCGAGGTGGTCGAAGAGGCCCAGGTCGAGCTGCAGCCCGATGATTTCTACCGGCCCATTCATAAGACCATCTACACCGCGATGGTCGATATGTACAACAGCCGCATTCCCATCGACTCCATCTCGCTGATCGATTACCTGCGAAGCATCAACAAGCTCGATGCCGTGGGCGGCGAGGCCTACATTTTGGAGCTGATGGGTCAGACTCTGTCGCTCGTGAACTGGCAGCACCATGCCGCCATCGTTCGTCGCGATTCGATGCTGCGCGAGCTGATCGGCGCCACCAACGAGATCAACGCGCTGGCATATAACGCCCCCACCGACACCAAAGAGGTCGTGGAGCTAGCCGAGAGCAAGCTGCTCAAGGTCACGGCACGCGAGGTCAAGTCGAGCTACAAGACGCTGACCGAGTTTATGGTTGAGGCCTATAACGAGGCCGAGGAAGTGTGTCAGGCCGGTGGTCAGGCTGCGGGCGTGCCCACGGGCTTCCCGTCACTCGACCGCATGCTCATGGGCTTCCGCGAGGGCCAGCTCATCATTATCGGCGCCCGCCCTGCTGTGGGTAAGACGTCGTTCGCCCTGAATCTGGCGCTCAACGCTGCCGCTGCCGGTTATACCGTCGGCTTCTTCTCGCTGGAGATGTCGGGCAAAGAAATTGCCCAGCGTCTGATTTGCGCCTACGCCATGATCTCGATCAGTGACTTCCGCATGGGCCGCATTAGCCCCGAGCAGTGGGCCAATATCAACGAGGCCACGCAGACCTTGTCCAAGCTCGATATTCTGATTGACGATACGCCCGGCACCACAGTGACCGAGATTCGCGCCAAGAGCCGCCGCATGCTCCATAACAAGGAGAAGGCAATCATCATCCTGGACTACCTGCAGCTGGTGAGTCCTCCGCCGGGACGCCGCTCCGAGAGCCGTACCGTCGAGGTTTCGGAGATGTCGCGTGGTCTGAAGATCATGGCCAAGGAGCTCAAGATCCCGCTCATCGCGCTGTCGCAGCTCTCGCGTCAGGTCGAATCCCGTACCGGCAAGCGCCCGCAGCTTTCCGACCTTCGTGAATCGGGCTCCATCGAGCAGGACGCCGATATCGTTATGTTCTTGGACCGCTCCGCCGACGAGGCCGAGGCCTCGCGCGACGATCGACCCGACGAGGGCGTTACGCGTATCGTCGTGGCCAAGAACCGTTCGGGCCCGATCGGCGACGTCGATCTGATGTTCCTGCCGGCATCCACCAAGTTCTATGAGCTTGATGGGGCACATGCCGAGGAGTAGGACAGGCGCCCGTTGCACGGGTATACTGGGAATGTTTTGTGCTTCTGCGTGCCGGCGTGGCGCGTAGACAGTCCATGAATGTAAGGAGTAAACATGCCGTCAACCGTTTTGGTCGGTGCCCAGTGGGGCGATGAGGGCAAAGGTAAGATTTGCGACCTGGTCGCCGGCGACTTCGATGCCGTCGTGCGCTACTCGGGAGGCAACAACGCCGGCCACACCATCGTCGTCAACGGCAAGAAGTACGGCCTGCACCAGGTGCCCTCCGGCATCATGTATTCCGATCACGTGTCGGTGATCGGTAACGGCTGCGTCGTCAACCCCAAGGTTGTCCTTGAGGAGATCGATATGTTCGAGGCCGACGGCATCACCACCAAGAACCTCAAGATTAGCGGCAACGCGCATGTCATCATGCCGTACCACATCGATCTGGATGGCGCCTTTGAGCAGAAGCTCGGCAAGAAGAACATCGGTACCACCAAGCGCGGCATCGGTCCGTGCTATCAGGACAAGATGGCGCGCATTGGCCTGCGCATGCAGGACATGCTGGACGAGGCACTGTTCCGCGACAAGCTGGAGACCGCTCTCGCCCGCGTGAACCCCGAGCTCGAGCTCATCTACAACCTGCCCACCTACACCGTGGACCAGATTTGCGACGAGTACCTGCCGATGGCCGAGCGCCTGCGTCCCTACATCACCGAGACGAGCCTGCTGCTCAACAACATGATCGATGAGGGCAAGAACCTGCTGTTTGAGGGCGCCCAGGCGACGCTGCTCGACATCGACCACGGCACCTATCCGTACGTGACGTCTTCCAACTGCACCGCCGGCGGTGCCATCACCGGCTCTGGCGTGGGCATGAAGAACGTCGACCGCGTGCTGGGCGTCATGAAGGCCTATATCACCCGCGTCGGTTCGGGCCCCATGCCCACCGAGCTTTCCTATGAGTCCGAGGCCGGCCACACGCTGACCGAGGAGGGCTATGAGTACGGCGTGACCACCGGTCGCCGTCGTCGTTGCGGCTGGTTTGACGGCCCTATCGCCAACTATGCCTCGCGCGTCAACGGCCTCACTGACATCGCCGTGACCAAGCTCGACGTGCTTTCGGCTTTCGACACCATCAAGGTGTGCGTTGCCTACGACGTCGATGGCGAGCGTTACACGAGCGTGCCCGAACACCAGGTGCGCTTTGAGCATGCCAAGCCCATCTACGAGGAGCTCCCTGGCTGGAAGTGCGATATCACCGGTTGCCGCAGCTTTGAGGAGCTGCCGCAGGAGGCTCAGGACTACGTGGCGTTTATCGAGGATCTGGCACACACCCGCGTGACGTTCATTGGCGTTGGCGCTGGTCGCGAGCAGATCATCAACCGATTCTGGAAGTAATCGGGACTATTTGGTTATTGCGATATACCCCTTTGCAGCCCAAGCGGGCGGCCGAGGGGTATATTTGCTTGCAAAGGGCTCGCGCGGAGCGGGCCGTTCATCCATAGAGGAGGCACCCTTGAAGGCGGACACTCAAACCATCGACATCCTGTTGTTGGGCAGCGGCGGCCGTGAGCATGCTTTGGCAGCCAAGCTCGCAGCATCACCGCGCGCCGGCAAGCTCTACATTGCGCCGGGCAACGGCGGCACCGCGAGCTGCGGCGAGAACGTTGTTCTCGACGACTGCGATCCTGCGGCCGTGGCGGCGTTTGCGCAGAGCCACGGATGCGGACTTGTGGTAATTGGCCCCGAGGCTCCGCTCGTGGCGGGCGTGGCCGACGCCGTGCGCGCGGCGGGTATTCCCTGCTTTGGCCCGGGTGCCGAGGGCGCCCAGATGGAGGGCTCCAAGCTGTTCTCCAAGCAGCTCATGGAGCGCGCCGGTATCCCTACGGCGGCCTACGGCTCGTTTACCGACGAGGCTTCGGCTCTCGCCTACGTGCGCGAGCAGGGCGCCCCGCTGGTCGTGAAGGCCGACGGCCTTGCCGCGGGCAAGGGCGTTATCGTGGCGACCGAACTTGATCAGGCCGAGGAGGCCGTGCGCGAGTGCTTTGGCGGCACCTTTGGCGATGCCGGCAATACCGTGGTCATCGAGGAGATGCTCGTTGGTCCCGAGTGCTCGCTGCTGGCCTTTACCGACGGCAAGACCGTGCGCCCCATGGCCACCTCGCAGGACCACAAGCGTGCGCTCGAGGGCGACAAGGGCCCCAACACCGGTGGCATGGGCGTCTACAGCCCGGTGCCCATCGTGACCGATGAGGAGCTCGCCACCATGGTGAAGGTCATGGAGCAGACCGTGGCCGAGCTCGCTGCCGAGGGTATCGACTACCGCGGCTGCCTGTACGGCGGCTTTATGCTCACGCCTGCCGGCCCCAAGGTGCTGGAGTTCAATGCCCGCTTTGGCGACCCCGAGACGCAGGTCGTTCTGCCGCGCCTTAAGAACGACCTGGTCGAGGTCATGTTGGCTTGTGCCAACTGCGAGCTCGACCAGATTGAACTCGACTGGCGTGACGAGTGGGCCGTGGCCGTTGTCCTGACGAGTGCGGGTTATCCCGGCAGCTACGAGAAAGGCAAGGTCATTACCGGTATCGCCGATGCCGAGGCCATGGAGAACGTGACCGTGTACCACGCGGGCACCGCCGTGGTGGACGGCCAGCTCGTGACCAATGGTGGCCGCGTGCTTGCCGTGACCGCTCTGGGCGACACGTTCGAGAACGCTCGCAACCTTGCCTACGAGGCCTGCGAGAAGATTGATTTTGAGGGCAAGACCCTGCGTCACGATATCGGCCTGCGCGCGCTGCGCGGCCGCGACGCCTGGGATGCCTAAAATCCGAGAGGAATGAGACGGATGGACGAGAAGAACGAAGAGCTCGTGGACGCGCAGATCGTCGAAGAGGACAGCCGCATGTATGGGCACGCCGAGGGCGAGCCTGGTGGCGAGGTCGCTGACGAGCCGGCGCTGGTGCTGGGCGACGACGACCCGCACGATGCCGAGCTGCACGAGAAGATTCTTTCGGAGGAGTGCGCCTGGAAGGGCAAGATCCTCGACGTCCACCGTCTTGAGGTTGAGCTGCCCAACGGTCACCGCAGCGCCCGCGATATCGTTCGCCATCCGGGTGCGGCGGCCGTTGTGGCACTGACCGAGAGCGGCAAGATCGTACTGGTGCGTCAGTACCGCACCGCCATCGACCGCGTGACGGTCGAGATTCCTGCCGGCAAGCTCGACCCGGGCGAGGACCCGCTCGATTGCGCCAAGCGCGAACTGCATGAGGAGACGGGCTTTAAGGCTGGTCGTATTCGCTTTTTGACGTCGATTGTCACGTCCTGCGGTTTTTGCGATGAGATCATCCACATCTACTTGGCTACCAAGCTCGAGTTTGATGCGCCCAACCCCGATGATGACGAGTTTGTCAACGTGGACCTGGTGCCGCTGCACGAGCTGATCGACGCCGTGCTCGACGGCAAGATCGAAGACGCCAAGACCGTCGTAGGCGCGCTTGCCTGCGACAGCATCGCGCACCGCCTTGGGGGCGCGGAGCTTTAACGAGTGGGGATAGCCTTGGGACAAGTACTACTGATTGCTTTGTCCCAGGGCCTTACGTTGCTGATATTTCTTTGAGGATCACATGCTGAAGAGGTTTCTTTCTTACTACAAGCCCCAGATGGGGCTTTTTGTTGCTGATACTGTTTGTGCTCTGGTGCTTGCCGCCATTGACCTGGCGTTCCCCATTATCCTGCGCAATTTGACCGGTGGGCTGTTTACTCAGGGTCAGGCTGCCATTATGCAGGCGCTCGGCATGATCGCGGTGGGCTTGGTGCTGATGTATGCCGTCCGCTGCGCCTGCCGCTATTTTGTGAGCTATTGGGGTCACGTGATGGGCGCGCGTATGGAGTCCAAAATGCGCGAGGACCTGTTCGACCAGTATGAGCGCTTTAGCTTTGCGTACTTCGATCGCAACAGCTCGGGCGACATGATGAGCCGCGTGGTCAACGACCTGTTCGATATCTGCGAGGCGGCGCACCACGTACCCGAGTGGATCATCATCTGCGGTATCGAGATTATCGGCTCGTTTGTGATCCTCTTTACCATCGCCCCGGTGCTGGCGCTCGCCATGGCCGTGGTGACGGCGGCGTTTGCGGTCATCATGTTTTGGCAGAACATGCGTATGCGCGAGGTCTTTAGCGACAACCGCAAAAAGATCAGCGGCATCAATGCGCAGCTGCAGGATTCGCTGGCGGGCATGCGCGTGGTCAAGAGCTTTGCCAACGAGGAGACCGAGCGTGCCAAGTTCCGCGCCTCCAACAATCGCTATCTTTCGTCCAAGGAGAACATGTATCACGCCATGGGCGTCTATACCGCGACGTATGGCCTGCTCTCTGGTGTGCTCTATGTGATCGTGGTGCTGCTGGGCGGCTGGCTGGTCGCCCAGGGACAGCTGCAGGCGGTCGATATGGCGACCTTTGCACTCTATATTTCGCTGTTCTGCACGCCGCTCGAGACGCTCGTCAATTCGGCCGAAACGTATCAGAAGGCTATCGCCGGCTTTAAGCGTATGGACGAGGTGCTCTCGACGGCGCCGGATATCCAGGACAAGCCGGGCGCTACGGATCTGCAGGTGACCGCCGGCGCCGTGGAGTATCACGACGGGGGCTTTAACTACGAGGATGTCGAGCTGGGCGAGGGCTATGCCGACGAGCGTCCCGTTATCGACCATATGGACCTGTCCATCAAGCCCGGGCAGACCATCGCTTTGGTTGGCCCTTCGGGCGGCGGCAAGTCCACAACCTGTTCGCTGCTGCCGCGCTTTTATGACGTGGCTACCGGATCCATTAGCATCGACGGTCAGGACGTGCGCGATGTGACGCAGCAGAGCCTGCGCCGCGCCATCGGCCTGGTGCAGCAGGATGTCTATCTATTTGACGGTACGATTGGCGAGAACATCGCCTACGGCAAGCCGGGCGCCACGGCAGAAGAGATCGCCGAGGCCGCCCGTCGCGCCAACATCGATGCCTTTATCGAGTCGCTTCCGCAGGGCTACGACACCGTGGTGGGCGAGCGCGGCAGCCGTCTTTCGGGCGGACAGAAGCAGCGCGTTGCCATCGCGCGTGTGTTTCTCAAGAACCCCAAGATCCTGATTTTGGACGAGGCGACGAGTGCTTTGGATAACGAGAGCGAGGAGGCGGTGCAGGAGTCACTCGAAGAGCTGGCACGCGGCCGCACCACGATTATTATCGCCCACCGTCTTTCGACCATTAAGCATGCCGATGAGATTGCGACCGTTGAGCATGGTCGCGTTGTGGAGCGTGGCACGCACGAGGAGCTTCTCGCCCGTGGCGGCACCTATGCCCGTTACTATCGAATGCAGTTCGAAGGTGCGCGTGCGCACGAGCTCGACTGATTGATATGACAGGAAGTTTATGGCTGACAAGAACCCTTTGACTCCGGAAGAAGTGACGGAGTTATTCTCCGAAATCGATGCATCCGGCGTCTTGGATCCCACGCTCGCCAAAAAGCGTACCGAGCGCATGCGTGAGAAGGAGGCTGCGGCCAAGCGCGGTGACAAAGCGGCGCTAGCGCAGCTGCGCAGCGAGGACCGCGCGAGCCAGGCAAAACATATCGACCCGCTGTCCGAGGACGATCCTTCGGGTTCGCAGGTGAGCCATACCATTACGAAGACTGCCATGGCCGTGGTTATCGGCATCTTGGTGCTGATCGTGGGCATGCAGATTGGCTACGGCGTGATGCGTCGCCTGAATACCGCCAACCTGTCCGAGAGCGTTTCGGTCGATACCGTTTCGACGGCGCTGAAGGGCGGCCTTGAGTGGGGCAACGGCTTTACGCAGTTCCCGCTCGACTTTACCGTCGATGAAGCCGATGAGCGTACGGGCACGGTCGAGGTGACGGTGTTGGACACATCGTCTGCCAACGAGCTCGAGCTGCTGTCCAACGGTCAGATCCAGGCCGCGGCGCTTGCGACCAACGCGCTGCTCAACGATAAGATCGACCGCGTGGTGTATAACGTTCACGCCTATATCGACGAGGATAGCAACATTCAGCACGATTCCTTCTTTGGCATGTTCCCCGCGCGGGGCCACCAGAGCGCCATTTTGACGTTCGTGTGGACCAAGAGCTCATCCAACGCCACGAGTATCGACTGGAAGATGCGCATCGTGAGTATGGATGACACCATCGCCGAGCGCATTCAGAAGCAGGTGAACTCGGTGTCGTCGTTGATTGAGGATCCGGTGGTGAGCCAGACCAAGATTGACGAGGAAAAGGCCGAACGTGACCTGGAGCATCGTCTGCATGGCCGCGAGATTTTCCGCGGCGGCAAGCCCGATCGCTCACCGTCCGAACTGCTGGAGCAGGACAAGAAAAAATAAGACGCCATCATCCCGCGTGAGCCAAGTGACCACGCGGGATGATTTTTCTGGGACGGGGATTCAAAAATCATTATGCATAGAAAGTCATAATTATCATTTCGTAAACATTTCAATGAAATTAACGCCATGAGGCATACTTGCGGTTACAATACCGCGAGGCCTAACTACACACCTTTAAGCCGGTCCTGTGAGACCGGGAAGGAGAATTATGGCGAACAACCATACCGCGGGCGCTGCCGCCCGCACCTTCGCGCCCAGCGAGCTTTGCCAGCGCATGCTGGCCAAAACCAGCAAGGGCACCTGCGGTCCCTGCATCCTGTATCTTGAGGATGGGACCATTTTTTATGGACGTGCATGCGGCGCCGCGGGCACCGCGACCGGCGAAGTCTGCTTCAACACCTCGCTCGAGGGCTACTTTGAGGTCATGACCGACCCGAGTTATGCCGGCCAAATCGTAACCATGACCTATCCGCAGATCGGCAACTACGGTATCGACGAGACCGACGTCCAGTCGGCCTTCCCCGGCGACGACGTGCGCCCTGCGAGCGCTCCGGCTATGCGCGGCATGATCGTTCGCGACATGTGCGCCACGCCTTCTAACTGGCGCTCGGCCGTCAGCGTGCCGGAGTACCTGCGCGCTCACGGCATCGTCGCTATCGAAGGTGTCGACACCCGCGCCCTGGTGCGCCATCTGCGCGACAATGGTTCCAAGATGGGCATTATCTCGACCGAGATCTTCGACGTCGACGAGCTTGCCGAGCGTCTGGCCGCAGCGCCCACGCTGGTAGGCGAGAACCTGGTCAAGACCGTAAGCTGCCCCGTACCTCACGAGTTTGTGGCCGCCGACCTGCCTGCCACGCATGACTTTGCGCTTGCGGTTGCCGCTCCTGCCCGTCACAAAGTGGTCGCCTACGACTGCGGTGTGAAGCGCGGCATTCTGGAGGGGCTGGTCCGCGCCGGCTGCGACCTTACCGTCGTGCCGTGGGACACGCCCGCGAGTGAGGTGCTCGACATGAATCCCGACGGCGTCTTTTTGTCCAATGGCCCCGGCGACCCCGACGCCGTGGTGGAGACCTACGAGCAGGTGCAGCAGCTGATCGGCAAGGTGCCGGTCTTTGGCATTTGCCTGGGCCATCAGATGATCAGCCTGGCCTGCGGCGCCCAGATGGAAAAGCTTAAATTCGGTCACCGCGGTGGCAACCAGCCGGTCGTGAACCTGGTAAGCCGTCGCGTGGAGATTACCGCGCAAAACCATGGCTTTGGCCTGCTGTTCCCCAGCCTGGGCAAGCTTGTCCCCGAGCTTTCCGGCGGCGAGACCGAGCATGCGGCCGATGGAGATCTGCGCGTCTGGGTGCGCCGCGGAATCGCGCCGGTCGTGATGAACGAGCGCTTTGGCCGCATTCGCCTGACGCACGTGAACCTCAACGACGGCACCGCCGAGGGCATCCAGCTGCTCGACGCCCCGTGCTTCTCGGTCCAGTACCACCCCGAGGCCTCGCCTGGCCCCACCGATGCTCACTATCTCTTTACCGCCTTTACGCGACTCATGGACGGCGAGGAGAACTACCTGGACATCGACACCGCGAAGGACCGCCTGGCTGGCTGGAATTTCGCCGACGATGGTTCCGCCGTTCTACCGAACGGCGGACCGGTCGACGCTGCGGCTGCATCTGGCACATCATCTTGCCGCTCTGCTTCGGACGCGCGGGCATAAGCCCAGCGCGCCCTCGCATCACGGCAACCTGATGCACCAGCTGCACCCTCGCTGACTTTTCCAAAACATTGAGTCAGCCTCTCTAGGAGGTTTTAAACATGCCGAAACGTACTGACATCAAGCGTATCCTCGTTATTGGTTCGGGCCCCATCGTTATTGGCCAGGCCTGCGAGTTTGACTACTCCGGCGCCCAGGCCTGCAAGGTGCTCAAGGAGGATGGCTTTGAGGTCATCCTGGTCAACTCCAACCCGGCGACCATCATGACCGACCCGGGTCTTGCCGACCGCACCTATGTCGAGCCCATCACCGCCGAATTTATCGAGCGCGTAATCAAGAAAGAGCGCCCGGACGCGCTGCTGCCCACGCTGGGCGGCCAGACCGGTCTGAACGCCGCCGTCGAGCTGGCAAAGGACGGTACGCTCGACAAGTACGGCGTCGAAATGATCGGCTGCGACCTGGCCGCTATCGAGCGCGGCGAGGACCGCAAGCTCTTTAACGAGGCCATGGCCGAGATTGGCCTGGAGGTCGCGCGCTCGGGCTATGCCTACAGCGTGGCCGACGCCGAGGCCATCGCCGAGCGCGTGGGTTATCCCTGCGTACTGCGCCCGAGCTTTACCCTCGGTGGCGCCGGCGGCGGCATCGCGCATACCCACGAGGAGCTCGTCTCCATCGTGAGCCAGGGCCTGGAGCTCTCGCCCGCCCACGAGGTGCTGGTCGAGGAGTCCATCGAGGGCTGGAAAGAGTATGAGATGGAGGTCATGCGTGATCACGCCGGCAACGGCATCATCGTGTGCTCCATCGAGAATCTCGACCCCATGGGCGTGCATACCGGCGACTCCATCACCGTGGCGCCGGCGCAGACCCTCTCCGACCTTGAGTATCAGCGCATGCGCGTGGCCTCGCTCGCCATTCTGGAGAAGATCGGCGTCGAGACCGGCGGCTCCAACGTGCA
>CAJJYO010000021.1 GCA_905197385.1 uncultured Collinsella sp. | reverse complement strand
ACGAGCCACTGTGCCGTGGTGGCACTCACCGAAAAGGCTGCCATAATGTCGTGCAACGCCACGTTAATGATGTTCTCGTTAAACGCGGCAACAAAGGCTGCAATATACATTACGACGAGAATCGCCGCAGAGGCCGATGGCGTTACTTGAACTTGTTGCTGAGATTTGCTCCCCATGCATTTCCTTCCTCTTGGAACGACAGTCGCATCGCCCCAGAGGAACGGTCCAGGGCGAAAAATGAGCCCTAGACTTACGCCAGACGCCGTACACGACGAATCTGGCAACATGGTCCAACATCGAAAGATTGTAACGCGGACGCACAGCTTTCCTTCCGCGCTATTATTAAAAGTCCACGAAAGCATAAGACATGAGGAGCCCGCCATGATTAAGCCCATCATGAAATCCGAGTTCTTTTTGCGTCTGCCTTCCGAAGACGCGGGACCCGACGATGCCGCAACCGGGCAGGATCTCCTGGATACACTCCACGAGCATGAGCGCGAGTGCGTGGGCCTCGCCGCCAACATGATCGGCGTGCGCAAACGCATCATCTGCGTAAAGGACGGCAACAGGACACTCCTGATGTACAACCCTCAAATTCTTGAGCAGGTCAATGCCTATCAGACGAGCGAAGGATGCCTCTCGCTGACCGGCGAGCGTCCCTGTACCCGCTATCGCCGCATTAAGGTTGAGTATTTGGACGAGAACTTCGTTTACCGCATCAAAAACTTCTCGGGCTACACCGCCGAGATCATCCAGCACGAAATCGACCACTGCAATGGCGTCGTGGTTTAGGCCACCTGCCAAAATGAGGGTACCGGAGGCCTCCCTATGGATATCAGCCGCTTTGGCGAATTCGCCATCTTAGCGCAGTCACGCACGTTTCTTGATGCGGCGGAACTGCTTTTCATGTCGCAATCAACCCTCTCCAAGCACATCATGGCAATGGAGCACGAACTCGGCTGCAAGCTCATCGATCGAAGCCAGCGCCACGTAACACTCACCGCGCAAGGTGAAGCGCTCCTCCCCTATGCGCAAAAAATTGCGACGCTTCAGCACCGCTATCTTGCCGCCATTCAAATAGGCGCAGGTGAGCCGCTCGAGCACCTCACCGTAGGTTCTATCCCCATTATGGCCCCTTATGGGATCACGGACGCCGTCATCGATTTTCAGCAGGCGAACCCCTCATATTCTGTTGAGCTCATCGAGGGCGAGGGCGACACACTCAAGCGTATGCTCCTGCACGAGGACATTGACCTGGCCTTCATCCGTGACAGTGGCGCCATCGAGCCGGAGTTCAAAAAGATTCCCTTTACGACTGCCCGGCTCGTGGCCGTCCTTCCGCTCGACCATCCGCTCGCCGAACGTGACACCGTCGAGATAGACGACCTTATCGACGAGAATTTCCTCATGCTTCCCCAAGGCTCGTTCGTAAGCGAGCTCGTCCTTTCCCTTTGTCGCGAAGCTGGATTTGGCCCACGCGTTACGTTCACCGGCAAACGAGCCGAGAACATCATCTCTCTTGTCGCACGCGGCGCCGGCGTCTCATTCCTCATGCGCAAGCCGGCGGAATCGCTTGCCAGCGGAAAGGTAGCCCTGGTGCCGCTTGAGCCCGCGACGACCTCCGAGGTCAGGCTCTACCTCAAGCGGAACGCCGCGCACTCGCAGGCGGTCGTCTCGTTCATCGGCTTCCTCCCCTACCGTCAGCTCCTGCAGGGCGACCGTGCGTCTTCCACCGCGGCACGACCGTCATAATCCCCGCTGCTCCACAACCACAGACTTGTGTCCGCAAACACGCTGACAACGGCACAAAACACAAATATGCCTCGGGCGGCACGTCGCCGTCCGAGGCATATTTAGTTAAAGTGCGCAGACAGACTAGTCCACCGAGATGTTGAGCGCCTTACCGCCCTCGTCCTTCCTGGTACCGATCGCCATAGCGGCGACAAGAGCCAGAACGAAAGCGACCACACCGGAGATGACAAGGCCGATAAAGCCCGTGTCGATGCCGGCAGGGTTAATAAAGCTCGGGAAACCGAGCGGGCCGGAGGCACCGAAGGCATAGAGTTTGGCACCCATGAGGCCGGCAATGGCGCCGCCTACACCAGCGGAAATAAAGGTTGACCACATAAGACGCTTACGCGGCAGCAAGATGGCGTAAAGCGCAGGCTCGTTGACACCGAAAATCGAAGAGACAAGGGCGGGAATGTTGACGGCAGCATTTTCCTCGGAGTCCTTGGTTCGGATGACCATGCCAAGCACAGCACCGGCGATGGCACAACCGCCTGCATACACGAGCGGGTTAATGAGGTCATAGCCGTAGGTTGCGACATCGAGAAACCACAGCGGGATGATACCCCAGTGCAGGCCGAACATGACGAGCAGGCTCCAGAACGTGCCGATGACAAAGCCGGCGATGGCGGGCTGGAAGTTGATGAGCATCAAGATGATCTGGGCAACGATGTTGGAGAGGACCGTCATGACCGGACCGACCACAAGCAGGCCAAGGATGCCGCAAATGAGGAGCGTCAGGATGTTGGAGAAGAACGAGCTCACAAGCGCGGGCAGCGCGTTAGAAAGGGCCTTGTGCACCTTGGAGGCAATCCAGACGATAAAGATCGCAGGCAGAATCGTCGATGAGTAATTCTGCATGATCAGCGGGATGCCAAAAATATCACCGTAGACATTGGACTCGAAGACCGTGCCGGCGCCGAGCGTGTAGAGCGGATCTCCGCCCATAAGGGCAACGAGCGTCGGGTAGACAAGGATACCACCGAGCGCCATTCCCATAACGGGCTTAAGTCCGAACTTCTTGGCCGACGTCCAGCCAATGATTAGCGGAAAGTAATAGAAGACCGAATCTCCGATTGCCGAGAGCGTCACATACGTATTGCTGTCCTTGGCAAGCCAACCGGCAACCGTGCAGAGCGCGAGCATCGACTTGATAAAGCCACCGGCCATAAGCACGCCAAGAACCGCTTGCAGAATCTCGGAGATGATGGCCAGCAGACGCGAGAATGGATCGCCCTTTTTGACGTCGTCGCCTTCATCGATATCGAGTGCGGGTTTGGAGTCGAACCCGCCAATCTGAACAAGGTCGTTGTAGACGGCCTCGACAGTGGCACCAATCACGACCTGATACTGTCCGCCGGCCTGGATGACGTCAACGACGCCCTTCGTCGCCTTAAGCTCATTGGTCTGGGCGAGCGATTCATCCTTGAGGTGGAAGCGGAGACGCGTAATGCAGTGGCTCACGTCTAACACATTGTCTCGACCACCGACCTTTGTGATGATTTCATCGCAAAGCTTCTGGTATTTCATGGAATTCTCCTTTTTCTGAGCGGGGTATAGCATCGATTTCATGCCTCCGTAGTCGACGTGGGAGGGCAAGGAACCCGCTTCCCCCTTTGAAATCCGCGGACGCACGTACGCCCGGGATGGGAAACGGCAGAGAAGATGGAAGATGCCGATCACATGGCAGCGAGCCTCATTGGCCCATGTCACGCAATCAGGTCTACAGACGCGAATCTGCTGCGCCGAGAAGTCTCGTCGTCTGGCAGAACTTGTCACACAGACGTTCCGGTTCGCCCTGGGGAATCTGAGTACGCTCGGTCTCAAAGGAGAGGCCGTACTCGCGTGCCGGAAGGAAATACTCGAAATAGCCGTTGGTGTAACCGCAAACTATTCCCTCGACCGGGCATTCGCGCTTCATGCGAATGCCCAAGTCGCTGCCGAGCTCACTCGGGAACACAAAGAGATGCAGGCCGCCCAAACTGATGACGACACACTTAAGCGTGAGCGAAAAGTCGTCATGGGCAACGGTGTGATAGAACGTCTGAGGCTCGATGCGGTCGAGAACGACCTCGCGATCGAGCTTGATCTGGGAAATCGCCTCGGCAAGACCGGTCGAAACGCGCTCGACCTCGGGAATGCCGCGTCCCTGACGAAAATTGCGGTCGCTACAGTCGCCAGCAGCACCGACGACCATGGCCGGATAGTAACCAAGACTCTGAGCGAGCTTTTTGCCGGTAAGACCGGCGAGTTCGCTCGTGAGCTCCGTGCAGTCGGGTCCGACACAGGCAGAATGCACCGCCCAGTTCACAAAGCCCGCAAATGGCTTGCCTTCGGTATCGAAGAACGATACGACAATGACCTCATTGTCGGCGAGTTCACCTGGGATGATGCGGTTGTCGTAGAAACCGGTGATGACCTGCTTGCCCAAGCGACAAATCGCGGGCTGTGCGTTGGCGCGGCACTCCTCAAAGCATTGGCAAATGGTATCGAGGAACCAGCGGTAGTAGTTCTCGTCGAATTTTCCCGTCCACCAGCTGCGGTGGTAAGCGACGATTGAAGTATGGTCGTGCGTCGCCGAGAGCAGGACGCAATCACGGTCAATGCCGTAGCGCTCGGCGAGCATTGTCTTGACTTCCTCGGCCATGCTTTCCTCGAATTCGAGGACATCGGCATTAAAGAGAAACACTTCACGTTCGCCTTGCTGGAAGAGGATGGCGTTGGCGAAGACGTCGTCATGGACGCCTGTCGCAGGCTCAAGACGGTTGGGAAGATTGCGGTAGCCAATCAGGTAGATGTCGCCCTGTGGGGTGATTTTGCGGCGCGCGTGTCCAATGTTCATGCACGTTCTCCTTCTGTGTCACGCCGCATTCAAGGCGGCAATGATGATTTCGACGAGGCGCTCATGGGATCCGGCGGCAAAACCGGAGTTCATGGCCTCATAGGTGATCTTTTCGTACGCGTCGGGAGCCGGTAGGTACTTCTGTCCGCCGTTGACGAGCGTGGCAAAGAACACAGAGCCGGACCGAGCGGCGCGCACAGTGGCGCCGAATGCACTCGAGACCTCAGGTTGTACGCCGACAAGCTCGACGTTTCCCAGCCGGAGCAGATAGACCCTCGTGCGCTGCTCGCCAGCGGCATGAAATTCATACGTTCGGTGCGGAGCCAAAGAGTGAAAATCGGCGCGTGTCTGAGCGGGCAGAAAAACGTCGACCGTGCGGGCATCGATGCCGGTGGCGTCATCCTCACGCGCCATGCGAGCGGCCTCAATCAAAGCATCGCCCAAGGCCTGCCCCTGCTGGTGCAGCATGCGGTATCCGTCTTCATGGGCATCGACCGTCTGCTTAACGCCGGCCGCATCGAACATGACGTTCATGGAGCGCTCCGCCGGACCTTGGTCGCCCGCGGCGCCTGGCAGCAACAGGGCAACGCCGCCCAGCTCGCGCTCGAGTGACATGGCGGCAAAACCAAAGAGGTCTCCGCTCGCCATGTGCCTCCCCTCGGAGTCGCGCGACCCATCGAGCACGGAGGACTGAACGTCCGCCGTCGCGAGCACGGCAACATACTCGCCCCCGGCATCCCTTATGGCGAGTACGGGCATCGTGTGGTCGGCAAACCCCCTGGGATTCGAGCCCAACCACCAGCCGGCAGGCGTCTCAATGTCGCGATTAACGTTCACGGGGCATTCGCCCTCCACAGTGGCGAGCGTGGCAGAGCGAATGCCCGCAACAGCGCGCTCGACAGCCGTGCGGGCGGCAGCGACGAGCGCTGCGCGATAGCGCTCGTTGCGGTTGCGGGCAGCATCGTCGACAAGATGCCCGGGAGTGCGGACGTGAGGCATGGAAAACGTGTGGGTAGGAACCACCCAAGAATAAGCACCGCTGCAATTGGCGGCATCCTCAACAACCTCACGCAGATCGGCGAGTAGAGCCGGAGCGATCGAGGTGACCTCAAGCGAAAGGACGCAGGCGCGTCGCCCCGTCCCCTCGATGATAAGGGCACGGGCGAAGACCTCATGACGGAGTTCGTCGAAACCGTCGAACGGCAACACGTCCCCAAGATCGATGGCCACACGAGCGGCCCCAGCCCTCATCTCTCCTTCGTCCATGGCAGATACTCCCCTCTGATTGCCGCTCACTCGACACCGTACAGTTGCTGCGCCGTACCGCCAAGCACAAGGTCGCTGTCTGTATCGCTCAGATTTGCAGCGCGAACGCAGGCGACACCCTCGGTGAGCCACTCGCGTTTAACGGGATAGCTCGTGCCAAAAACAATATGGTCTGCACCCAGCACGTCAACCGCGCAGGCAAGGAGTGTCTTGCCCCAAGGCTGAGCATGGGACATGTCGAAATAGATGTTGTTCTCGAGGCGCCTGGAAACGGTCTCGGTATCGACCTGAAAACGGCCAGAAGCATCAGGGCGCTTGGGACCATGAGGCAGCAGCATCTCCTTGAACGCAAAGTATGCGCCGCCGAGCATGGAGTGGACCATCTTGATATTGGGGTAGCGCTCAAAGAAATCGCCAAAGATCTCTCGGCCGATCGCCGTAGTTTGGTCGACGCAGCGGCCATAAGAGCGGCGAAGGTTGTCGTACGCGAGAAGCGATTCGTTCTCGACCGGCACGGGAACATGGTGCACGTAAACGGTGACATGGCGTTCGTTCAGGTGCTCGAAAAAGCTCGAGAAGACCTGGTCGTCGAGATAGCGCTTGCCGTAGTGAGCGCAGAGCTGCACACCCGCAAAACCATCGTCGAGCCTGCGATCGAGCTCCTCCAAATTCGCTTTGGTGCCAAAGGGCGGCACAGCGACAAGCGGAATCAAACGGCCACTTGACGCCTTCGCGTCAGCAGCCATACCGTCGTTGAAACGCCGGCACATCTCGAGCGACATCCACTCGTGACAACCGGGGAGCTTGAGGATCGCCTTGTCGACCCCCGCCTCATCCATATCGGCCAAGCGCTTCTCGAGGGTGTAGTCGCCCTCAATGTAGTTAAGACCCGGAGAACCGGCGGGCATCTCGATCACGATCTGTCGTTTGCCGGCGGAATTCATGGTCAGATAGCCTTCGGTGTCATAGGCGCGGGGTACCTCGGCCAAAAACTGTTCGCAGAGCGTCTCGTCATGAAAGATGTGCTCGTCGAACCAGTAGGAATTTGCATCGATAATCATTGGTTGGAACCGCCTTTCATCTTGTTGAAAACATTCTAGAAAAGCAGGTACCCGGACATCAATTCCAGCTTAAGCCCACTGTATTCCATTTTGGAATAGAACTTACCGCTCACACGCGAACCTCGCCCGCTCAACGAGACAAGCGCTAACAGCACGGGCTTAGACAGAAAACGGTCGGCCCGCATCCGTTGCGGGCCGACCGTTTCATTACAGGCTACCTTTGCCGTTACGCCTGGCGGTAGTGATCGAAGAAATCGGCGAGGTCTTCGAGGGACTCTTTGAGCACTTCCATGCGCGGCAGGTACACGATGCGGAAGTGATCGGGCTCGGCCCAGTTAAAGCCGCCGCCGCGCGTGATCAGAATCTTCTTCTCGTGCAGCAGGTCGAGGGCAAACTGCTCGTCATCGGTGATGTTGAACTTCTTAACATCCATCTTGGGGAAGATGTAGAACGCCGCGCGCGGCTTGACCACCGAGATGCCGTCGATCTTGTTGAGCGCCTCATACACAAAGTTGCGCTGCTCGTAGACACGACCGCCGGGACGGATGTAGTCGTTGACCGACTGATGGCCGCCGAGCGCCGTCTGGACGATCGACTGAGCCGGCACGTTGGAGCACAGGCGCATGTTGGAGAGCATGTTGATGCCCATGATGAAGTCGCTCATACAGCGCTGGTTGCCCGAAAGCACCATCCAGCCAATGCGATAGCCCGCGATCATGTGCGACTTGGAAAGGCCGCTAAAGGTGACACAGGGCAGATCGGGGGCGAGCGAGGCAATCGAGACGTGCTCGTAGCCGTCCATGCACAGGCGGTCGTAGATCTCATCGGCAAAGATCATCAGCTGATGCCTGCGTGCAATCTCGACGATGCCCTCGAGCACCTCGCGCGGATAGACAGAACCCGTGGGGTTGTTGGGGTTGATGATGACGAGGGCTTTGGTCGCGCTCGTGATCTTGGACTCCATATCCTCCAGGTCGGGATACCAATCCGCCTGTTCATCGCACAGATAATGTACGGGATGACCGCCAGCAAGGGTTGCGCACGCCGTCCAGAGCGGATAGTCGGGGCTGGGGATCAGAATCTCGTCGCCATTGTCGAGCAGCGCGTTCATCGAAAGCTGAATGAGCTCGGACACGCCGTTGCCCGTGTAGATATGCTCCATCTGAACATTGGGCAGGCCCTTGATCTGCGAATACTGCATGATCGCCTTGCGCGCGGAGAACAGGCCGCGCGAATTGGAATAGCCTTCGCAGTCGGGCAGCTGCTGGCGCATGTCCTTGATGACCTCATCGGGCGTGCGGAAACCGAAGGGCGCCGGGTTACCGATATTGAGCTTGAGGATGCGCTCGCCCTCGTCCTCCATACGGGCGGCCTCGTCGACGACGGGACCGCGCACGTCATACAGGACGTTATCGAGCTTGGTGGATTTAGAAAAAGTACGCATGGTGGTGCTCCTTGCAATTTGAGCTGAGGGATGGGGTTCGGGCTTGGAATCGTTACGGGGTGATGATGCCTCGCCTTGATCGGCGTCGCCGGCAAGCAGCCAGGTAACATCGACCTCCAAAATGCGGGCGAGTAGCTCTGCCACATCGCGCCGCGGGATCGTCTTGCCGCTCACATATTGGCTCATCTGACTCTTGCCGAGTTTTTTGCCGAGCATCTCCGATGCGCGGATTACGTCCGACTGGCGAACGTCGCGATCGGACATAGTCTGTCGCAGGCGATCGCCAAACGTCTCTTGGGCCACTAGAACCTCCTTGCTGGCAAAGTTCAATTTATAGAACACGAATTGAACCAAGGTTCAATTTAGGCAGCAGTATAACGCGGCACCTCATTCGAAAGTTCAATTTCATAAGAAAATGCACCGGACTCTGAGATTTGCCCAAAGCGGACAATGACGCGCACACGTTTAGAGGTATTCGAGGAAACGGGCGGTAGCAAGCGAAACATCGGCCGTGCGATATATCGCGTTGATCTGCCGATGAGGACGTCCCTCGAGCGGGCGCACGGCGACATCGAACTGACAGCGCCGCAAGATGAGCGCCGGAAGAATGCTCACGCCCAGGCCGTCCTCGACCATAGCCATAATCGCATAGTCATCCCAGGTCGACAGCTTAGAACGCACCGCCAGGCCCGCGCGGCGAAACAGCGGCGTAATCTCGTCGTCGCTACCGCGTTCCAGCAGAATAAACTGCTCGTTTGCCAAATCGGCAAGGGAAACGACCTCCGCGGTGGCAAGCGAGGAGTCCGCTGGCACCACGGCCATCAGCTCGTCTTGCACCAACGGCCGCGACGCCATGCCGGTGCCGCGTGGCTCGCGCGGGATAAAGCCCAGGTCGCAGCGGCCTTCCGCCACCCATTGCTCAATCTCTGAGTAATCACCCATCAGCAGCTCGTAATCGACATCCGGGTGATCGGCGCGAAACCGCGCGATCACCGGCGGCAACACATGGGTCGCCACACTCGAAAACGTACCGATACAGATCTTGCCACGCATGAGCCCTCGCATCTCGTCCACGCGTCGCTGCAGACGGCCAAACTCTTCGCATAACGCCTCGACCGCCGGCATGACCTGCCGCCCGTCGGCAGAAAGCACTACGCCCTCGCGGCTTCTATCGAGCACTTTAAAGCCCCAGTCGGCCTCGAGATCGGCCACCATACGGCTCACGCCCGACTGCGAATAGCTTAGCCGCTCGGCGGCGCGCGTAAAACTGCCGGCGCGTACGGTCTCGAGCAGCACCTGCATCTTTTGAATATTGGTCTCCACGGCACGTCCCCACCTTTGCATGAGTTTTTCTCATGCTATCCATGCATTATATTCGCTTTTCTTCTAAAGCCAGTTCACCCATAGTGAACATGCTCGGATATAGAGGGGATGTCAGCGCATGAACAACGGACTGTTTACGTACTTAGCAGCATTGCTATTGTTTGGCTCCAACGGCATCATCGCCGCCGCCATCGCGCTGCCGAGCTCCGATATCGTGCTACTACGCACGTTTTTGGGCGCCCTCTCGCTTGTCACTATCCTTGCCATCACCCAACGCCATAAACTGCAGGCGCCATCTCGTCCCCGCGAAGCCGCAGCACTCCTTCTGTCGGGAGCCGCGCTGGGTGCCAGCTGGATTTTTCTGTTCCGTGCCTACCAGACGATCGGCGTCGGCGTATCCTCGCTACTGTACTACTGTGGCCCCATCATTGTCATGGCGCTCTCCCCACTCATCTTTGGTGAAAAACTGACCGGCGGCAAAATCGCCGGGTTTATCGCCGTCGCCTGCGGTGCTTTTCTCATTGCAGCACAAGGTCTAGGCGGCAATATGCCCATTGCGGGCATCGTCTGCGGAATCGTCTCAGCCTTCTGCTATGCATTGATGGTCATCGCCAGCAAGGGTGCGCCGCACATCGAGGGCCTCGAGAACTCCGCGCTCCAGGTGAGCGCCGCCTTTGTGACCGCACTGGTCCTCACGCTCATCACGCAGGGCGCTCCCTCGTTCCTGTCCGCCGGCGTCGCCGCCAGTATTGATTGGCGCGCCGTCGCTATGCTCGGCGTCGTCAACACCGGCATTGGTTGCCTGCTCTACTTTAGCGCCGTCGCTAAGCTGCCCGTCCAGACCGTCGCCGTCGTCGGCTACCTCGAGCCGCTTTCGGCCGTCGTGTTCTCGGCCGTCCTTTTGGGCGAAGCCATAACACCGGTCCGCCTGATGGGTGCCGCGCTTATCATCGGCGGCGCGATTTTTTGCGAACTCGCCGGCAAACGCGCAAACGCCAAGGCTGGCATCGCCCAGACAGCACGTGCTTAAAAGCCCCTGCTTTGAAATGCTACCTACGTACATAAATAATCCCCAGCTGGGGATTATTGTCTAAAATAACCTGATGTGCCAAACTGCTCTTGTATGTATAAAGACGGCATAAAGATTATCTGTCCTAGACAGATAACCGGATGTCTAAGGGAGTCCACGTGGCACACAACAAACTGGAGGCAAGCCCCCAAGACCAGCGTGGTCAAGGCGGGCACGGAGCCATCCCCCTCTCCGCTGGCATGCTGCTTGTAACGCTCGGCGTCGTCTATGGCGACATCGGCACGAGCCCCATGTACACCATGAAATCAATCGTCGCCAACAACGGCGGCATCGGTACCGTCAGCGAGGACATGATCCTGGGCGCGCTTTCGCTCGTCATCTGGACCATGACACTCGTGACCACGGTCAAGTACGTGGTAATCGCCATGAAGGCCGACAACCACAACGAAGGCGGCATCTTCGCCCTGTTTAGCCTGGTGCGAAAAGTGGCACCATGGCTGATCCTACCTGCCATGATCGGCGGCGCGGCGCTGCTCGCCGACGGCATCCTCACCCCCGCGGTCACGGTCACCACAGCCATCGAGGGCCTGCGTACCATCGAGTGGGGCCACGCGCTGTTGGGTGACGGCCAGACCAATGTAATCATCATCACCATCATCATTATCTGCGGCCTGTTTGCCATGCAACGCGCCGGTACCTCGTCGATCGGCAAGCTGTTCGGCCCGCTCATGACGCTGTGGTTCCTGTTCTTGGCTGGCGCCGGTCTGTTCAACATGCTCGGCAACCCGTCCATCCTGCGCGCGCTCAACCCCATCCGCGGCATCATGTTCCTGTTCTCGCCCATCAACCACTCGGGCATCATGGTGCTCGGCTTTGTCTTTCTGTCGACAACCGGTGCCGAGGCGCTCTACTCGGACATGGGCCACGTGGGCAAGGCAAACATCTATGCATCCTGGCCGTTTGTTAAAGCGGCCCTCATCCTCAACTATCTGGGTCAAGGCGCTTGGCTGCTCGCCAATAACTCCAACCCCCAGATGCTCGCAATGGATATCGTCAACCCGTTCTATATGATGCTCCCCGAGCCCCTGCGCCCCTTTGCCATCGTGCTTTCGGCCGTGGCGGCCATCATCGCCTCGCAGGCGCTCATCACCGGCTCGTTCTCGCTGGTATCCGAGGCAACGCGCCTCAACCTTATGCCGCACCTGCGCATCCACTACCCCAGCGACACCAAGGGCCAGCTCTATATTCCGCTCGTCAACAACATCATGTGGGTCGGCTGCATCTTCATCGTGCTGCTATTCCAAAACTCTGAGCGCATGGAAAGCGCCTATGGCCTCGCCATCACCGTGACCATGCTCATGACCACCACACTGCTGACGAGCTATATCGCCGGCATCCTCAAGCACAAGCTGGGTGCCTGCGTCTTCGCCCTGCTCTTTGGTGCCATTGAGCTGTGCTTCTTCGCCTCGTGCCTCACTATGTTCTTTGACGGCGGCTACGTCATGATCTTCCTGGCCGCGCTGCTGTTCGGCCTTATGTATGTGTGGCGCCGCGGCACCGCCATCGAGCGCACGCAAACGATCCTGCTGCCCGTCTCCAAGTACATCGATCAGCTCAACCGCCTGCGCAACGACGAGACCTATCCCGTGCTCGCCGACAATCTGGTATTTCTCACCAACAGCCCCGACCCGCTCACGCTCGACCGCGACGTGCTTTATTCCATCCTGGACAAGCACCCCAAGCGCGCCAAGGCATATTGGTTCATCAACGTGCACGTTACCGACGAGCCCTATACGCATGAGTATTCCGTTGAGACCTTTGGCACAGACTTCCTGTTCCGCGTGCGCTTGGACCTGGGCTTTAAGGTCAACCAGCGCATCAACGCCTACCTGCGCCAGATCGTCGGCGACCTGATGGCATCGGGTGAGTTGCCGCCGCAGCATCACACCTACTCTATCTACGAGACACGCGGCAACGTGGGCGACTTCCGTTTTTGCATGCTGCGCAAGATGCTTGCCCCCGAAACGGACATCAACCGCAACGACCACCGTGTGATGGCCATCAAGTACGCCGTCCGCCGCGCCTGCGGAAGCCCGGCGCGCTGGTACGGTCTCGAGAACTCTGCCATCATCATCGAGTACGTGCCGTTGTTTGCCCGCATGCGCCCGGCCGTTAAGCTCGTGCGCACCCAGGTGCCGCTCGAGGTTCAGATTGAAGAGGCCGAGGAAATGGAAGTCGACATCTTCTCGGACGACCTGGTCAACGGCAACGAGGCCGGCAAGAGCATGGACGTCGATCCCACCGAGCTGCTCGAGAGCGTCGCCGATACGCCCGAGCAACAGCAACTCGACGGACTCGAGAGCACCCAGCTCAACGACGCCAACTTCTAGCGACGTCATAAATCAACGACAGCGGCCCTGCACCTCACGAGAGACGCAGGGCCGCTTTGCATTGCAGTAAAGCTAACGGCTA
>CAJJYO010000020.1 GCA_905197385.1 uncultured Collinsella sp. | reverse complement strand
ATAAAGGCCACGATGACAAAGAACCCGGCTGCCGTGCCGTGGAACAGGTCGATGGCCATCATACAGGTGGTGATGGGCACGTTAAGGCCGGCGCAGAACACACCGAGCATGCCCAGCGCTGCCAGAAAGCTGGGATCGATTCCGACGAGGCAACCTATCCAGCCGCCGAGCGCCGCACCGATGCCAAACAGGGGCGTGACCTCGCCGCCTTGGAAGCCCGCGCCCAGGGTAAGCGCTGTGACGACCAACTTGATGGCTGCGTCCGCCAGGGTGGTGTTGCCGGCAAATCCGGCACCGGAAAGCCACGTGGAAAGGCCGGCGTAGTTCCAGGCGTCGAGGAGGGCATAGGCGGCCAAAACCACGAGTGCGCCGATGAGTGCGCGAACGAGGTAATTGGTGATAAAGCGACCGTAGAGGCTCTTGACGGTTCGAACCGACCAGGCAAAGAGGCGTGCCGTCAGACCGAAGATAATTGCGCTGATAACAACGATGACGACCGTTTTGGGCGTCATAGCGGGAACGCTGGCGATGACATTCGCTTCGTACTCGGTACCCAGGGCGAGTGATGTAAAGTAGCCGGTAAACGAGGCGACCAGGCAGTAGATGCCCGCGGTGTAGTCGATCTTGCCGATAAAGCACATCTCCATGCCAAAGAAAGCCCCGGCAAGGGGCGAGCCGAATACGGCGCCAAAGGCCGACGAGATGCCGGCGAGCATGAGGTCGTGGTGGTCATGCTTTTTGAGGTGGGCGAGGCTCGAGATGTTGCTGGCGATGGTGCCGCCAATCTGAACCGCGGCTCCCTCGCGACCGGCCGATCCGCCCGTTAGGTGCGTGAGCGTGGAGCAGACGAAGGTGAGGACGGCCATGCGCATATGGATGAGGCGTGTGCCCAGAGCGGAGTCGATGACCAGGTTGTTACCGCGTTTGGCGGCAAGACCGTGGTTTTTGTACACCCATGCGGTGGCAACGCCCACAACGGGAAGCAGTGCGTAGATCCACGCATGGTGTTCGCGATAGTCGGTGGCGATATTCAACGAGGCCAAAAACGCCCAAGCGGCGACGCCCATGGCGAGCGAGACGATGACGACGAGTACGAGCAACTTGGCGCTCGCGAGTAGGTTGCGGGCGTTGCGGCGCGTGTCGGCAGCCAAGAGCTGCTCGGAGCGGGTGAGCTGATGCCTGCCTGCCATGATGACGTCGTTCAGGGAGAAAAAGCCGCCGTCGTCGAGCGGCTGGGAATGATCCTGAGCCTCGTTTGCGCTTTCGGGTTTGTCGTTATGAGCCATACGTTCCTCTTTTAGGTTGCAACGCAAGCATTATAAAACGCGGTAAACGCGACGAGCCGGTGGGTTGGTTTCCATTCTGTTTCGCGGCCTGCAACCGACAGGTGTATTTGCGGGTACAGGCCGAGTCGCGGTCGGGCGTTGGGGGATTATACTGAGACAAGCATAAAGAATTGGCGCCCCTGTTGTGCGCCGTGGCATTAAGAGGTGCATATGGCAGAGAAGCTCATTCCACTGGAGGACGCACAGTCGATTGTCCTGTCGCACGTTGCTCCGACCGATCTCGTCGAGATTCCCGTGTGGCAGGCGGCTGGTTTTCCCTTGGCCGAGGACGCGGTGGCCGATATCGATATCTCGCCGTTTGCCAACAGCGCTATGGACGGATATGCCGTGCGCTCGGCGGACTTGGCGCAGACATCTGGCGAGGCGCCGGTGACGCTCGACGTTATCGGACACGAGGCCGCGGGCCATGTGTTTGAGGGTACAATCGGCGCGGGCGAGACGGTCCGCATCATGACGGGCGCGCCGGTACCCGAAGGTGCCGATGCCGTGGTGAAGTACGAGATCGTCGATGTGCTCGACGGCGATGGCAACGAGGGCTCGCACGTTCGCTTCTCGGCGTCGGCCAAGGTGGGGGAGAACGTTCGCTCGGCTGCTGAGGAAGCCCATGCCGGCGACGTCGTGATGCGCGCTGGCGAGGTTGTGGCTCCGGCCGGCGCCGGCTTGCTGGCGAGCGCCGGGTATGCGAGCGTGAAAGTGCACGCTGCCCCACGTGTGGGCATCATCTCGCTGGGCACGGAACTGGTCGCACCGAGTAAGGTACCGGCGCGCGGTCAGATTCGCGATTCCAACTCCTCGGCGCTGATGGCCGAGGCACTCGATGCCGGCGCCGAGCCCGTGTTCTACGGCATCGCGCCCGACGATGAGCAAGCGATCGCCGAGCTGGTGCATCGTGCCGTGCAGGAGTGCGACTTTGTCATTACGAGCGGTGGCGCCTCGGCGGGCGATTACGACTATGTGACGGCGCTCGTCCGGCGCGAGGGCGAGGTACTGTTTGACCGCATCTCGATGCGTCCGGGCAAGGCCATCACGTTTGGCTTGCTCGGGGGTAAGCCCTACCTAGGGCTTTCAGGCAATCCGGCTGCGGCGTATGTGGGCTTTGAGATGCTTGCCCGTCCGGCGATTCGCAAGATGCGCGGTTTTGCCGAGGTTGCGCGTCCCGTGCAGCAGGCGACGCTCACACACGGCGTGAAAAAGCGACAGCATCGCCGCTTCTTCGATCGCGCCACGGTTTTGCGCGACCC
Source organism: uncultured Collinsella sp. (assembly GCA_905197385.1). Lineage (GTDB taxonomy): Bacteria > Actinomycetota > Coriobacteriia > Coriobacteriales > Coriobacteriaceae > Collinsella. The sequence goes on along the minus strand of CAJJYO010000020.1, from coordinate 10,698 downwards.
CGAGACCGGTGAGTTGTTGGTGACCGAGGCTAAGACACAGAATTCGGCGCTGCTTGGAACTATGCAGCGTGCGAACTGCCTGTTGCGTATTGACGAAGGACCGTGCGGGCTCAAGGCGGGAGATGCCGTGGACGTTGTTCGCGTCGACCTGCCCGAGGGAACGGCGCTATAGGAGGAACGCTATGGAGTTGAAGATTTCGATCGTAACGTGCTCGGACACACGCGATCTTTTGCAGGATGAGGCCGGAGCCGCGCTCGAGGAACTTATCGAGGCACAGGGCTGGACGGTCGCCTCACATGTGGTCGTGCGCGACGACGTCAGCGAGATCGGTGATGCCATTGTGGAAGCCGCCGATGAGTGCCACGCCAATGTCGTGCTCACCTGCGGCGGCACGGGGCTTTCGATGCGCGATGTAACGCCCGAGGCGACGCGTTCCGTCTGCGACCGCGATGTGCCGGGTATTGCAGAGGCAATCCGCGCGTATTCGATGACCAAGACGCGCCGCGCCATGCTCTCGCGTGCTATTTGCATGCAACGAGGTCATACACTTGTCGTAAACTTTCCCGGTTCTACGAAGGCCGCCCGCGAAAGCTGGGAGGCCATAGCAGACCAGCTGGAGCATGCGGCTCAGATGACAGCGGGCGGCGGACATACCAACTAAGCGGTTTACCTGCGGCGGGGCGACCTTATCGGTCGCTCCGCTTTTGTTTTCCGCCGAAGCGACACCGAGGTGCACGGTAACTTGAAACTATATTCTCTGGAGAGAATAATTTCTCATAATCATTATTCGCGCAGAAGTATAATCTGATTGCAGATTAAAGCCCGCGGTGGGGTACCCGGGCACAAGATCCGAAAGGGTTGAATATGTTCGATATGGTTTCACGCCGCGGTTTTGTCTCGCTTTCTGCTGCCGCCGGCCTTGGCCTTGCCGGCTGCTCGGGCAGCAAGACGTCCGAGCCCGCTGGTTCCGATGCCGGCTCCGCCAAGTCTCCCTCTAAGAAGAAGGCTGTCGAGCTGCAGGTTTTCGCTGCTAACTCCCTCGAGAAGGCCCTTCCCGAGGTCCAAGAGCTCTACACCGACCAGACCGGCATCACCTTTGCCGACACGCAGTTTAAGGCGTCCGGTGACCTTGTCGAGCAGATGCGTGCCGGCGCCACGGTCGACGTGCTCATCACCGCTTCCAAGGGCACCATGGATGATGCTGAGACCGCCGAGCTCGTCGACACCGACACGCGTGAGGATATGTTCGCCAACGACCTCGTGATCATTCGCGCCGAGGGCTCCGATACCAAGGTCGAGGCCATCGCCGACGTCGCGAATCTGGACGGCAAGATTGCCATCGGCGACGCCAAGACCGTTCCCGCTGGCAAGTACGCCAACCAGGCCCTGGCCTCCGTGGGCCTCTACACCGGCACCGAGGGCGACGACGGCGAGTATGCTCCCGAGATTGCCGACAAGGTTGCGCTGGCCGACAAAGTTGGTACCGCCGCCGCCTATGTGTCCACAGGTGACTGCGTGGCCGGTTTTGTCTACAGCTCCGATATCTTCCGCTACGACGGCATCGAGGAGGCCTTCGTATGCCCCGAGGACTCGCACAAACCCATCGTGTACCCGGGTGCCGTTGCCGAGAGCTCCGAACATGCCGACGAGGCCAAGGCGTTTATCGACTTTTGCCTGTCCAACAAGAAGGCCCAGAAGATTTGGGCTAAGTACGGCTTTGAGCTTTCCGAGTAGTGCGGCTTGGCGCGATAATTCCATCGTTTTGTGTTTCACTCCGTCCTTGTAGTCGCTTGGAGCTTTTCGTGCTTAATAGATTCCGCATGCTTGTCGCCTGTGCTTTGATCTTCGCGCTTTGCTGGGTGCCGGGATTTGCGTTTGCTGGAGACGCTGAGGACGGGGCCCAGGTTGCTGCGACCGCCCATGGGCTTTCCTATGGGATCGAGGGTTTTGAGCGGTTGGCCAAGGGGACCGCTCGTGCCATGGAGGGCCAGCCTGAGGGCTACCGGTTTCCCGTTGACGAGGACGTGGACCTTGTAGTGGCGCCTGCTTCCGATCGCGTTGTGGTGTGGATATCGCCCAAGGCGGTCGAGAAGTATGGATTGGATCCGCAGGACAACGAATGCGTATCGGGTCTCAAGGCCCTCGTCTGTAAGCTCGACAGTGCAAACTGCATGGGGGGTGCGCAGCTAGGGGACGTGGATCTTCCTTGGTATGTCACGGCGGAAACAACGTTGGATGCCGGCGGGTATACCTATGGCTTTGACGAGCGCGGTGCGGATGGGGACCGCTATGTAGTGATTGCATCAGCCTCGGGTGATGCCAAGGGCGGCGCGCGTTGGCTTGATAGCTCTCAAATGGTAGAAGCATCGTCTGTCGTGTTGCGGGATGAGCAGGGGCCCTTGACCTCTCTGGCCTCCTTTTTGGGCGACATCGACTATCGCCCGTTTTGGGTGTCCATAAAAACGAGCGGCCTTGCCCTGCTGATCTCCTTTGCGCTGGGCCTGTTCGCCGCGTGGAAGACTATGGGTACCTCGAGTCGCATCAAGGGCCTGCTCGACTCGGTTTTTACCATCCCTATGGTGCTGCCGCCCACGGTCTGCGGCTTTTTGCTGCTTATGCTGTTTGGTCGCTCGACCGGGGTCGGTCGGTGGCTTATCGCGCACGGCGTCTCGATCGTCTTTACGTGGCCGGCGGCGGTAATCTCTGCCGTGGTGGTGTCGTTTCCCCTGGTCTACCGTACGGCGCTCGGAGCCTTCGAGAGCCTCGACACGCAGATGCTCGATGCGGCGCGCACGCTGGGCTGGTCCGAGCGTCGCATCTTTACCAAGCTTATGATGCCGCTTGGCTGGCCCTCGATTGCCGCCGGTACGGTGCTCGCCTTTGCCCGCGCGATGGGCGAGTTTGGCTGCACCCTGTTCTTTGCGGGCAACTACGCCGGCATTACGCAGACCATTCCCATCGCCATTTACTTTGAGTGGATGGGCGGCAATACGTCGGTTGCCCTCTTTTGGGTCGCTGTCGTGATCGTGTTTAGTTTCCTAGTCATTCTGTTCATCAATATGTACACCGCTCATTCGCAAAAGTATCGCGAGCGGGGCCTTTCCCGTGCGGAGCGCAAACAGGCCAAAGATCTCACCGGACAGGGCGATTCGCTCGACCCGGCGGGCGGCGATGCCTTGCGTATCGATCGCGAGGCGCTGGCCGAACTTATGCGCGATGACACGGTCGCAAAGGGAGGTCGATAAGCCATGTCGCTCGTTCTGGATATCAAAAAGCGCTATCCCGGCTTTACTCTCGACATTCAGCTCGAGGCTGGCGAGGAGCGCGTGGCGCTGCTGGGCGCCTCGGGTTGTGGCAAGAGCTGCACACTGCGCTGCATTGCCGGTGTGGAGACGCCCGACGAGGGCAAGATCGTCGTCAACGGCGTGACCTTTTTTGACTCGGGGGCGGGCATCAACCTGTCGCCCCAGGAGCGAAAATGCGCCCTATTGTTCCAAAACTATCAGCTGTTTCCCAACATGACGGTGGCCGATAACGTATGTGCCGGTGTAAAGGGCGCGGGCGACGCCGCGGCGCGCAAAAGGCTGGCCGAGCGCTATCTGGGCATTTTCGGTCTGGCTGATTTCGCCGACCGCTATCCCGCGCGCCTCTCGGGCGGCCAGCAGCAGCGCGTGGCGCTCGCGCGCATGGTGGCGGCGCACCCGGGCATCTTTATGTTCGACGAGCCCATGAGCGCACTCGATGCGTATCTTAAGAGCGCGCTTGAGCAAAACATGCTTGACCTGTTCGACGTATGCAACCGCACCGTGCTCTACGTGAGTCACGATATCGACGAGGCGTGCCGTCTGTGCGAGCGCATCTGCGTTATGCATAACGGGCATGTGGAGGAGATCGGCTCCGTCGAGGACGTGGTCCGCCGGCCGCAAACCTTGGCCGCGCTGCGCTTGACGGGCTGCAAGAACACGAGCCGGGCGCGCAAGATCGGCGACGAAGAAGTTGAAGCCCTCGACTGGGGCATGACCTTTAACGTGGGTCGCGAGGTTCCCGATAATGTGGAGTACCTGGGCATTCGCGCAAGCTACTTCCATGTTGACAATCGCGCTGAGCGGGGTCGCAACAGCTACGACCTGCACGTGGCGCGCGTGAGCGACTCGCGTTTTGAGCGCCTGGTGCTGTTGGATGCGCCGCGGGCCGATGCGCCCACCCGTCTTCAGTGGAAGGTCAACAAGGTGAGCATGCCTGTCGACGAGCTGCCGCAAGCAGGCGAGACGCTGCGCATGCATTTTGATGCCAGCAGGATCCATTTGGTTTGTCGATAGCGCTGGGTAATGCCGTCGGGGTATAAGCCTCGGCGGTTTTGTTTGCCGTTCGCTGAATGAGAGATGACAAACTCTTATTAATCAAGATAATAATTTATTAAACGACGGCACACGATGCTGTCGTACGAATGTCAACGGTGTTCGCATGGTCGATGACCGTTGATATAGTTGACATCAACTGGTTAAGGAGGGTGCGCACATGCCGCAGACGACATACATTTGCCGCGTTGCCGCGCGTGCCCTATATATCGCTCGGAGCCGCATATGAGCAGGTATGTTCACGGCTCCGGGAGAGACGACGCACAACTAAATAATCGACCGCAAAGCAGGTTCCCTAAAATTCCGGGTTTAGGCGCGGCTGGGTTTTCGCCATCCACCGTGCAGCAATACCGTAGCTATTCATTTTTGGTTCGAGAGGGGAACCGTCATGGCTGAAGAATTTGATTTCCATCCGATGTGGGAGAGCCTCGGCATGAATCTTGCCGACCATGATATGCTGCTGGGCGCCGTGGGCCAGATGTACGGGGACATGTTCCTGACGCAGAACAATCGCCCCAAGTCTACGTCCTACCTGGACTTTGTGGCCACCATCATCCACAGCGGCCGCATTAAGGAGATGCTCGACAAGAAGGAGGCCGGCGAGGCCACCAAGATCGTCGGTTCGTTCTGCGTGTATGTGCCCGAGGAGATTGTGCTCGCCTGCGACGGTATTCCCGTGGGCCTGTGCTCGGGTGCCGACTGGGCAACGGACAAGGTCGAGGAGCACCTGCCGCGCAACACCTGTCCGCTCATCAAGAGCTTTGCCGGCTTTAAGCTGGGCGAGGTCTGCCCCTACATTGAGTCGAGTGACCTGGTGGTAGGCGAGAACACCTGCGATGGCAAGAAGAAGGCCTACGAGTTCTTTGCCACGCAAAAGAACATGTACGTCATGGATATTCCCAACGTGCACGACGAGTCTACGCTCGTGACCTGGAAGGCCGAGGTCAAGAAGCTCGCCGCCAAGATCGAGGAAGAGTGCGGCGTCAAGATTACGCCCGAGCGTCTGAAGGCTGCCATCCACGCCGTCAATGAGAAGCGCCGCGCCCTGCAGCGCCTCGCTGCCACGCGCGCTGCCGACCCGGCGCCCATCAGTGGTCTCGACAGCCTGCTGACCGTTCAGGCCGCCTTTATGGACGACACGCCGCGTCTGACCGGAGCCATCAATGATATGGCGGCTGAGTGCGAGCAGCGTGTCGAGGCCGGCGAGGGCGTGGCGCCCAAGGGGACCAAGCGTATCCTGTACACCGGCACGCCCATGGCCGTGCCCAACTGGAAGCTGTTCAACCTCATCGAGAAGGCCGGCGGCGTTGTGGTGGGCGAGGAGTCCTGCACGGGCTCGCGCTACTACAAGGATCTGGTTGACGAGTCCGGTGAGACGGTTGACGAGATGCTCGATGCCATCGCCGAGCGCTACTTTAAGATCAACTGTGCCGTCTTTACGCCCAACGACCAGCGTATGAAGGATATTGTCCAGATGGCCAAGGACCTGCATGCCGACGGCATCGTCGACGTGGCCTTGCAGTTCTGCACACTCTACGAAATGGAGTCCTTCGCCGTGGAGAAAGCTGCCGAGGAGGCCGGCATTCCGTTTATGCATATCACCACCGACTACGCCGGCGAGGACGCGGGGCAATTGCAGACGCGCATTGAAGCTTTCTTGGAAACCATTTAGGGCTATCCGTCTCGGTGACTTCCCCAGGCACCCGATCTTGCCGTTCAAACCGTCGCTTGCGTACCAAAGTACGCGGTGCTCCTCATTCACGGCAACCTCGGGCACCCGGGAAAGCTGTTCCCTTGGTTGGTTAAAAGGTTTAGGAGTTATATGTCGGAAAATATTGAGCAGCCGTTGCCGCGCACGTTTGAGGAGTTCAACGAGCAGCGCAAGGCGGCGTTTATTCGCGTTAAGGATTACAAACAGGCGGGCAATCGCCTGGTCGGTTTTCTGTGCAGCTACACGCCGCTCGAGATTATTGATGCCGCGGGGGCTGCGAGCGTGGCGCTGTGCGGCACGTCCGACGAGGTGATTCCCGAGGCCGAGAAGGTGCTGCCGGCAAATCTCTGCCCGCTCATCAAGTCGACCTACGGCTTTGCTTACTCGCAAAAGTGCCCGTTTACGTACTTTAGCGACATGATCATCGGTGAGACAACCTGCGACGGCAAGAAGAAGATGTACGAGCTACTCAACGAGCTCAAGCGCACGCACATTCTGCATCTTCCGCAGGGTCGCGATCGCGCCTACGAGCGCGAGGGCTGGTACGAGGAGTGCCGCCTGCTCAAGGAGGAGCTCGAGGGCTTCTACGGCATCACGATTACCGATGACGACCTGCGCGCCGCCGTGCGTCGTCGCAACCGCTTGCGTGCGGCCCAGCTCGAGATGTTTGCGCTGCAGGCCAACCAGCCGGCGGCCATGAGCGGCGTCGATCTGATGAGCACCATGTTTGCCGGCACGTTCAGCTTTGATATCGAGGCCTATACACAGCAGCTGGAGCAAAAGGTTGCCAAGCTGCGTGAGGCCTACGACGCGGGCGAGCGCCCGGTCGCGGCAGATGCCAAGCGCATTCTGATCACCGGCTGCCCGGTGGGCGGCGTGATTAACAAGATCGGCCGCACCATCGAGTCCAACGGTGGTGTGGTCGTGTGCATGGACGACTGCTCGGGCGAGCGCACGGCGGCCATGATGATCGACCCGGATGCTCCCGACATCCTGCGCGCCATCGCCGACCGCTACCTGGACATCAACTGCTCGGTCATGACGCCTAACGAAGGCCGCATGGGAAACACGCTGGCCATGTGCGAGAAGTACCATGTCGATGGTGTAGTCGAAAACGTGCTCCAGGCGTGCCATACCTTTAACGTGGAGAGCGCGCGCATGCAGGAGGCCGTCGAGGGTGCGGGTATTCCGTATATGAAGATCGAGACCGATTACAGCAATGGCGACATGGGTCAGATCGAGACGCGCATCGCCGCCTTCATCGAAACCCTCTAGCTTCCTCAGGCACCGGATCTTGCCCCTCAAACCGTCGCTTGCGTACCCAAAGTACGCTGCGCTCCTCTTTCGGGGCAATCTCCGGCATCTGAGAAACCTAGAGCTAAGGCGCCTGAACGTGCCGCTACCTTTGATGTTTAGATTGGGAGAGAGCCATGATAGGGATCGGGATCGATATCGGGTCTACGGCGGCTAAGGCTGCTGTGGTCGACGGGGAGGGTTCGGTGGCGTGGACGTGCGTGCAGCCAACCGGGTTCTCCTCGGTCGATGCTTCCGAGCGGCTAAGCGAGGCGCTGGCAGCGGCCGGCTATGACGTGGCTGCCGACGACGTGCGCGTGGTCGCGACCGGCTACGGTCGTGTCGCCGTGCCTTATGCACACAAGGTCGTGACCGAGGTCACCTGCCACGGTACCGGTGCCGCGCGCCTGTTTGGCGACCACGGCACGGTGATTGACGTGGGCGGCCAGGACACCAAGGTCATTCAGCTTAAAAGTGGCCGCGTGGCCAAGTTCGCCATGAACGACAAGTGCGCTGCCGGTACGGGGCGCTTTTTGGAGATCATGGCCGACCGTCTGGGTATTTCCCAACAGCAGATGGCCGACCTTGCGCGTTCCGGTGAGCCCACCAAGATCAGCAGCATGTGCACGGTGTTTGCCGAAAGCGAGGTCATCAGCCTGATCGGTCGCGGTGAGCCGCGCGAGAACATTGCACGTGGCGTGATCGACAGCGTGGTCTCGCGCGTGGCGACCATGGCCGGGCAGGCCGCGGGCGCCCCGTACTATCTGACCGGTGGCCTGTGCGAGAACGCCTTCGTGGTAGAGCGGTTGGGCGAGCTACTGGGGTCGCCGGTGACCACCTCGCCCCAGGCTCGCTTTGCCGGAGCGATCGGCGCGGCGATTCGCGCACAGGCGCTCAATTAATGCATCCGCCGCAGGCTCGCATTCATGCGTATACTGGGAGAAATGATTGACCGAAGAGAGGAGGTATCGATGGCTGACGATCAGATTAAGCTCACGTCTATGACTGCCGCGAGCGGTTGAGCCGCTAAGTTGGCTCCCGGAGCCCTCGCCCAGGTCCTGGGCGACTTGCCCAATGTGCATAACGACAACCTGCTCGTGGGGTTCGATACCTCCGACGATGCGAGCGTCTTTCGCGTTGGCGATAACCTGGGCCTCGTGCAGTCCATCGACTTCTTCCCGCCGATGGTCGATGACCCGTTTCTGTTTGGCCAGATCGCCGCGGCCAACTCGCTGTCGGATATCTACGCTATGGGCGGACGGCCGAGCCATGCCATGAACCTGCTCTGCATCCCCAATTGCTTGGGTGTCGAGGTTGCCGGTCAGATTCTGGCGGGCGGCGCCGACAAGTGCGTCGAGGCGGGTTGCTCCATCGCGGGCGGCCACACCATCAACGACGACGAGCCCAAGTACGGCTTGTCCGTGAGCGGCTTTGTCGCGCTTGACCGTATGCTCGCCAACAGCGGCGCGCGCGTGGGCGATGCGTTACTACTGACCAAGGCGATCGGCTCGGGCATCATCACCACGGCCATTAAGGGCGAGCTCATCGAGCAGGACGAGGCCGCAGCCATGTTTGACTCGATGCGCACCCTCAACGAGGCCCCGATCCGTTTGGCCGAGGGGCTCGAACTTCATGGCTGCACCGACATTACGGGCTTTGGTCTGATCGGGCACGCGTGCGAGATGGCCGAGGGCTCGGGCGTGCAAATCGAGCTCGCGTCGGGGGCGGTGCCGCTCTTTGACCAGGTGCTCGACATGGCGCGTCTGGGCATTATCCCTGCGGGCTCCTACCGCAACCAGGACTTCTTTGGCCCGCGCGCGGCTGCCGACGAGGATCTGGAGTCGGGCATGCTGGATGCGCTGTACGATCCGCAGACGTCTGGTGGCCTACTCATCGCGGCGCCTGCTGCCGATGTGGATGAGCTTGCGCGTCGTTTACATGCCGAAGGGCGCGTTGCCGCCGTTGTCGGGCGCGTGTGCGAGCCGGTACCAGGCGGTCCTGCCGTTCGCGTTGTCCGTTAACGACACGTTTATTGAGCTATGTACCGTTCTAAAACGATTTATTCGAAAGGAATTTGCTATGTCTACCAAAATTGAAGTCAATGCCATGGGCGATGCCTGCCCGCTGCCCGTCGTCAAGACGCTCAAAGCTCTGAAGCAGCTCGATGGCGAGGGCGCCGTCGTGACCTCGGTCGACAACGAGACCGCTGTCAAGAACATCTCCAAGATGGCGCAGGAGAAGGGCTGCACGGCCTCGGTCGAGAAGGTTTCTGACGCCGAGTGGCACGTGACCGTGGCGACCTCTGGCGCCGTTGCCGTGGCCGATCCCGAGCAGGATGGCGCTGCCTTCTGTGATGCCAGCGCCGGCAAGGGCAAGCTCGTCATTTCCGTCTACACCGACTGCATGGGCCGCGGCGACGACGAGCTGGGCCACAAGCTCATGAAGGCGTTTATTTTTGCTGTGACGCAGCAGGAGGAGCTGCCCGCGACCATGCTGTTTTACAACGGCGGCGCCAAGCTCACCGTCGAGGGCTCGCCGGTGCTCGATGACCTGAAGGGTCTGGCCGAGCAGGGCGTCGAGATCCTTACCTGCGGCACCTGCCTCGATCACTTTGGCATTAAGGACCAGCTCGCGGTGGGCGAGGTCACCAACATGTACGTGATCGTGGAGAAGATGGAGCAGGCCGTGCGCGTCGTGCGCCCGTAGCGTATTGGCTGGAGGTGCCATGAGAGAGAAGCGCCCGGCGCTTGTCATCACGTTTCCCACCACGGCGGCCGCCATGGGTTGCGAGTCCCTGTGCATCGAGCGCGGCCTTCCCGGGCGAACGATTCCCGTGCCCGGGGAGGTTGCTGCCGGCTGCGGTCTGGCGTGGAAGGCGTTGCCTGCCGATGAGGAGCTGCTGCGCGGCGAACTCGCCGCGGCAGGTGTTCCCACCGAGGGCTATACCGTGATCGATATGTGGGAGGTCGTGCGATGATCTATCTGGATAACGCGGCGACGACCATGCACAAGCCGCAGACGGTCATCGATGCCGTGACGCAGGCGATGTGCTCGCTCGGCAATGCCGGCCGCGGCGCCACGTCGGGTGCCCTCGATGCCGCTCGTACGATTCACGCTTGCCGTGCCAAGCTCGCGCGCCTTTTGGGTTGCCCGAGGGCGGACCATGTGTGCTTTACGCCCAACTCCACGGCGGCGCTCAACACCGCCATCAATGGTGTGGTGCGCCCCGGCGACCGTGTGGTCACAACGGTGCTCGAGCACAACTCGGTGCTGCGTCCGCTCAATCGCCTGGCCGCGGAGCAGGGTGTGACCGTTGAGCATGCGGGCTGCGATGC
>CAJJYO010000019.1 GCA_905197385.1 uncultured Collinsella sp. | reverse complement strand
CAGGCGCCGGCCCCGTCGCCTACAGTGCCCGCCGCACGGCGCTCGAGATCGACACCGCCAATGAGGCCAATTCGGATAGGCCTCGCTAGCTCCTAGTTACTTTTGTGAGAGACGTCGACTCGGCTCATCGAACATCAAATGGGCTGGTTCTGGATACCCAGAGCCAGCCCATTACGCATTAGATATCGTCAGAGGAGTCGAGTTCTGCCTCGAGCTTGGCACGGCGTCTTTTCGCCGTGAAAAACGTTGCGCACAGGCCAGCAAACGTGGCCGCGAAAATCGTCGCACCGCAGAACACGCCCGTGGCCAGGTTCGCCAACCAAAAGACGCTTTCGAGCGGTACGATCTGCGCCTCAGCGATACAGCGCATTGCGGCAATAACAAGCGCGAACGCGGCGCCGCTAAGACCGCTGAGAAGTAGGAAATATCCAACAGGAAGATGCTCGGTTTGCCCAAAACGATTGGTATCGACATAGCCCTTCCGCGTTTGCAGTCCTGCGCAAATCAACATCACGAGAACGAGCCACAAATACATGGCTGCCTCGAACGGCGTTGCAAAACCATGCGGCATTTCACTGGCGTCGCTGTGAACCCACGCAACCTGTCGAGCTATAAACTGGTAGAAAAATATCATCAACATGCCAAACGAAAGCAGCACGAAACCAATCTTGTAGATCTTCGCGCTCTCAGCCTCCAGGCGCTCATCCTTTGGGCCGGCATATTCACGCCACTTTTGCACGAGTTTTAAATCTTCAAATTTCATAGCGAACTCCTAAAGAGCGTTAGGGTCGACGTCGATCCCGTCTTCCCAAAACAGATCGTTCAACGTAACGCGTAGCGCTTTGCAGATCGCCACGCACAAATTGAGCGTGGGGTTGTAGCCGCCCGCCTCGATCAGGCCGATGGTCTGGCGCGTAACGCCCACGGCCTCGGCCAAGTCAGCTTGCGAAAGGCCAACCGCCGCGCGCGCCGCCTTCATGCGTAGGTTCTTTTTGCCCGGCATGGATTTCCTTTCGTAGTAATGGACAGATATCCGTTACAACATGACAGAAATATATTGCATCCATCAGAAGATGTCAACTATATCTGTCATTATGAAAACCATATTCGTCATCGCCATGCGGACATTACAACTTCGGTTCACTATTCAAACTTACTCGGACAGAACCGACTCGGTTTTGTCCGAGTAAACTCGAGCATAAACTGATTCATGCGATACAATTAACTCGGACAAAACCGAGTCGGAAGGAACCGAGTAAGTGGAATTCATTGGCAGGGAGCGGGAACTCGCCCGTATTAAGAAAACGCTCAAAGCACCCGAGCAGCGCAATGTTCTCATTTACGGCAGGCGTCGCGTCGGAAAAAGTGAGCTCATCAAGCAGGCGCTAACGGATTTGTCAGACGTCGCAACGGTCTATTACGAGTGCCGCCAAACCTCCGAGGCAGACAACCTCGAGAGTCTGTCCGTCCTTGTTGCTGAAGCGCTGAGCTTTCCTCCGCTCGCCTTCACAGGCATCCGCGAGCTCATCGAATTTCTGTTTGCCCAAGCCAAAGACAAGAACATTACCCTCGTTCTCGACGAATACCCCTACTTGAGAGATGCGGTTAAAGGCTTAGACAGCATTCTTCAGACCTCAATCGACGCCCACAGGGAAGACTCACGTTTAAACATTGTCCTGTGCGGCTCCTACGTTGAGATTATGAAATCCCTCATCGAGCATGAAAGCCCCCTCTACGGGCGAATTGATCTCGCACTTGAGCTTAAGCCCATGGATTACTTTGACGCTGCGAAGTTCTATCCCGCGTTCTCGCCCGAGGACAAGGTGCGGCTCTATAGCGTTTTTGGCGGCATCCCCTTTTACAATCGCCTCATCGATCAATCCCAAAGCGTACGCGACAACATCATCGAGCTCGTCACGGAACCTGGCGCCCGCTTAGAAAGCGAGGTGCCGTCCTATCTCAACGCCGAGATCTCGAAGATGACCAACGCCAACGAAGTTTTCGGGGCTCTCGCACAAGGTTACTCCCGTTGGGGGGACGTGCTGGCACAGTCGCACGTCTCGAGCGGTCCGGCCATGGCAGACGTGCTCGACAAGCTCATGTCACTCGAAATCGTCCAAAAGCGTGCACCCATCAACGACCCTACGAACAAGCGCAAGTCTGGCTACTTTGTAGTGGATCCGCTTTCGCTCTTTTACTATCGCTATGTTTTCCGCAATGCCTCAGCACGTCAGCTGCTCGACCCGGAAGTCTTCTATGATCGTCACGTCTCCCAAGACTTCGAGGAAAACTACGTTCCTCATATGTTCGAGGAGATCTGCCGTCAATACCTCGTGCGGCAGAACAGGACCGGCAAGATCGAACCGGCTTTCGACGCCATAGGCAAGTACTGGTACGACGATCCCGCAAACAAAACGAGCGGCGAATTCGATGTGGTAACGCAAGACCCCGAGGGCTACGCATTCTACGAAGCAAAGTTCCGCAAATCCCCCGTCACGCAAAAAATGGTCGACGAGGAAATCACCCAAGTCGAGGCAACGGGGCTCAAGTGCCATCGCTATGGATTCTTCTCCCGTTCGGGCTTCGAAGCTGGCGAAAGCGATCGAACCGTCTTCATCGACCTGCCGCAGATGTTTGGATAGGACAGGACAGGTCCCTCCCGCATTCCAAGCATTCATTATCTAATCGAACGATTGTTCGATGGATTTCGTGTTGGTTGGAATCGTCTGTGGGCTGGGCTATGCTACCTTGACTATCTATATGACTTAAACGCAGCAAAGGAGCACCGAGAGAGCGAGTATGGCAAAAAACACCGCAAACTATGGTAACGACAGTATCCGCCAGCTCAAGGACGAGGAGCGCGTACGCCTGCGCCCCGCCGTCATCTTTGGCTCGGACGGGCTCGACGGCTGCGCACATGCCGCCTTCGAGATCCTGTCCAACGCCGTTGACGAGGCGCGCCAGGGCTACGGCAAGCTCATCACCCTTACCGCCTTTCGCGATGGCTCCATTCAGGTAGAGGACAATGGCCGTGGCTGCCCGCTCGACTGGAACCCTTCCGAGAAGCGTTTTAACTGGGAGCTCGTCTTTTGCGAACTCTACGCCGGCGGCAAGTATAACAACAACCAGGGCGGCGACTACGATTTCTCGCTCGGCACCAACGGCCTGGGCTCCTGTGCGACTCAGTACGCCTCCGAGTACATGGACGTCACGGTTTGGCGCGACGGCAACAAGTACTCCCTGCACTTTAAGAAGGGCAAGGTCGTCGGCGCCAAAAAGAAGGCGCTCGAGATTGAGCCCAGCGACGAGAACCGCACCGGTACCACCATCAAGTGGCGTCCCGATCTTGAGGTCTTTACCTCCATCAGTATCCCCCACGATTGGTATCGCGAGACCATGCGCCGTCAGGCCGTGGTCAACGCCAACGTGACCTTCCGCCTGCACATCGAGGGCGACGATGGTGAGTTTTCCGAAGAGGATTTTTGCTATCCCAAGGGCATCGAGGACTACGTGCTCGAGAAGGTCGGTACCGACTACCTTACCGAGCCCTTCTTTATCGAGGCCGACCGTCGCGGTCGCGATCGCGAGGACCTGCCCGATTACAACGTAAAAATCACCGCATGCATGTGCTTCTCGCGCACCTTCATGATGCAGGAGTACTACCACAACTCATCGTGGCTCGAGAACGGCGGTTCGCCCGAGAAGGCCGCCCGCAGCGCTTTGACCAGCGCCATCGATGCCTACATTAAGCAACAGGGCAAATACAACAAAAACGAGAGCGGCATTAAGTGGCAGGACGTCCAGGACTGTCTGGTACTAGTGACCAACTGCTTCTCCACCCAGACGTCTTACGAAAACCAGACTAAGAAGGCCATCAACAACCGCTTTATCCAGCAGGCCATGACTGCCTTCTTTAAGGAGCGCCTCTCGACCTACTTGATCGAGAACAAGGACGCCGCCAATAAGATTATGGAGCAGGTGCTCATCAACAAGCGTTCACGCGAGAATGCCGAGAAGACGCGCCAGAGCATCAAGACCAACCTGCAGCAGAAGACCGATATGGCCAACCGCGTGCAGAAGTTCATCGACTGCCGCTCCAAGGACAAGAACCGTCGCGAGATCTACATCGTAGAGGGCGACTCGGCAGCAGGCGCCATTCGCACCTCGCGCGATGCCGAGTTCCAGGGCGTCATGCCCGTCCGAGGTAAGATCCTCAACTGCCTGAAGGAGGATTATCCGCGCATCTTTAAGTCCGACATCATCATGGACCTTATGCGCGTGCTGGGCTGCGGTGTGGAGATCAAGGACAAGCGCATCAAGAACCTGGGCGCCTTTGACCTGGACAACCTCAACTGGAACAAGGTCATCATCTGTACGGACGCCGACGTCGACGGTTATCACATCCGCACGCTCGTGCTCACCATGCTCTATCGCCTGGTGCCCACGCTTATCGACGAGGGCTACGTGTATATCGCCGAGTCGCCGCTCTACGAGATCAACTGCAAAGAGAAGACCTACTTTGCCTACACCGAGCTCGAGAAGAACGGCATCCTTAAGGAGATCGGCGACCAAAAGTGCTCGATCAACCGCTCCAAGGGTCTTGGTGAGAACGATCCGGACATGATGTGGCTCACCACCATGAACCCCGAGACGCGCCGCCTGATCAAGGTGGAGCCCGAGGACGTCACCAAGATGGAAACCATGTTCAACCTTTTGCTTGGCAACGACGAGGCAGGCCGCAAGCGCCATATCTCCGAGCACGGCAAGGAATACCTGGACCAGCTGGACCTGCAGTAGCAGCAAATCGATAACGACGGCCCATAAGAAGTTCAAGAGGAAATCGTGGCAAAGAAGAAGACGAAGAACCAGCCAAAGAAAAAGCAGGTCAACGCCGAAAACGTCATCGGCCTGCACTCCGAGGTCACCGACCAGCCGATCACGCAGACGCTCGAGGTCAACTACATGCCCTACGCCATGAGCGTCAACGTCTCGCGTGCGTTCCCCGAGATCGACGGCTTTAAGCCCTCGCACCGCAAGCTGCTCTACACCATGTACAAGATGGGTCTGCTCAAGGGCGAGCGCCAGAAGAGCGCCAACATCGTGGGGCAAACCATGAAGCTCAACCCGCACGGCGATGCCGCGATCTACGAGACGATGGTGCGCCTGGCGACGGGCAACGAGGCACTGCTTGCGCCCTTCGTGGAGTCGAAGGGCAACTTTGGCAAGTACTATTCGGGCGATCTGAGCTACGCCGCCTCGCGTTATACCGAGGCCAAGCTCTCCCCCATCAGCGCCGAGATCTTCAAGGACATCGACAAGAACCCGGTCGACTTTGTCGACAGCTACGACGGCGCCATGAAGGAGCCGCGTTTGCTGCCCACCACGTTCCCCAACATCCTTGTCTCGGCCAACAAGGGCATCGGCGTCGCCATGGCGTCCGACATCTGCGGTTTCAACCTCAACGAGGTCTGCACCGCCACCATGCACTACCTGCAGGATCCCGACTGCGACCTGCTCGAGTACATGCCCATGCCCGACTTCTCGACCGGCGGCGAAATTATCTACCGCCGCGAGGAGATGGAAAAGATTATCGAGACCGGCCTTGGCAGCTTCCAGATCCGCTCCCGCTGGCGCTGGATTCCCGAAGAGCGCATCATCGAGGTCTACGAGATCCCCTACACCACCAAGACCGATGTCATCATCGAACGCATCGTCAAGCTCTCCAAAGAGGGCAAGGTCAAGGAGATCGCCGATATCCGCGATGAGACCGACCTCTCGGGTCTGCGTATCGCCATCGACCTTAAGCGCGGCGTCGACCCCGACAAGCTCATGGCCAAGCTCTATCGCTCGACCACGCTGCAGGATTCGTTCTCGTGCAACTTCAACGTGCTCGTCGACGGCTATCCCCGTGTTATGGGCGTGCGCCAGATTCTGCACGAGTGGGTCAAGTGGCGTATTGAGTCCACGCGCCGCCGCATTAACTTTGACCTGGGCAAAAAGTCCGAGCGCCTGCACCTGCTGCACGGCCTTGAGGCAATTCTGCTCGACATCGACAAGGCCATCGCCATCATCCGCGGCACCAAGCTCGAAGCCGAGGTCGTGCCCAATCTTATGAAGGGTTTCGACATCGACGAGACCCAGGCCGAGTTTGTTGCCGAGCTCAAGCTTCGCAACATCAACGAGGAGTACATCCTCAACCGCACCAAGGACATTGCAAAGCTTGAGGGCGAAATTGCCGAGCTGGAGGAGATTCTCTCGAGCGAAGACAACATCAAGAAGGTCATCAGCGACGAGTTGGCCGCGGTCAACAAGAAATATGTGATGCCGCGTCGCACGGGCAGGATCGAGCCCCATGAGGTCATCGAGGTGAGCTTGGAACCCGAGGTCGAGGAGTACCCGGTCACCATCATGCTCTCGCGCGATGGCTACCTTAAGAAGATGACGGACCGCGTACTCAAGAAGGCGACCACGCTCAAGTACAAGGACGGCGACAAACCCTTTATCGAGTTCCCGTCCTCCAACACCCACGAGCTGCTGGTCTTTACCAACAAGAGCCAGGTGTACAAGTGCAAGGTTGCGGCGTTTGAGGACACCAAGTCGGCCCAGCTGGGCTCGTACCTGCCGACCGATCTTGAGATGGAACCCGACGAGGGTGTCATCTGGGTCATCGACCCCGAGGACTACAAGGCCGACGTGCTGTTTGTCTTTGAGAACGGTCGTGTGGTGCGCGTCGCACTTGCCGGATACGTTACCAAGACCAACCGCAAGCGCCTTAAGAACGCCATCTACGGCGGCAGCAAACTGCTGTATGCCCAGGTGCTCAAGGAAGATCGCGATATTGCACTGGTCTCGAGCGACTATCGCCTGATGAACTTCAACACGTCGTTGCTCAAGACCAAGACGACCACCAACACGCAGGGCGTCCAGGCCTTTACGGCTAAGAAGGGCCGCTCGGTCACCACCGTCGGCACAACCGAGGAGATTCTTGGCGCCGGCGTCTCGGCCGAGAAGTTCACCGCACAGAGCCTGCCTTCTGCCGGTGCCCTCATGAAGGAAAACGACATGCCGAGCCTGTTTGACTAGGTGCCACGGCAACGAGACCGTTAGATACTTCTCAAAGCGACGAGGCCCGGAACGCAACGGCATTGCGCCCGGGACTCGTCGTTTTTCTTCTCAACTATTTTTTAACGCAGATAAATTGATTTCTGCTTATTTTTCTGCGTAAAAAATGTCAGCGTCACTGCTTCGATGCCCTTTGGTCAGCTGTTAGCAAAACTTGCAAAAATTAGCAAAACTTGCAAAAATTAGCAAAACTTGCAAAGGAGTCACCATGGAGTACAGCAAGAACCCCTTTACCCCGACGTTCGGAAGCGTCCCTCCCTTTCTAGCGGGTCGCGAGCATATTCTGCGTGACATCAACCGTGGTTTTATCAACGGCCCGGGAGATCCAAACCTGTCGACTATTTTTACGGGCGCAAGGGGAACGGGCAAGACGGCGCTTCTCTCGCTCCTTTCAGAAACGGCGCTTGAACACGGTTGGATCGCAGCAAATGTCTCCGCCATGCCAGGCATGCTCGAAGATATTATCGAGCGAACCAAAGAAGCCGCAGATAGCTACCTCTCACAGCCTCATGCGCGCATAAACGGCGTTCAAATTGGTCCAGTGGGCATCGATTGGACATATGCTCAAGAGGCTCAGGGCAACTGGCGCACGCGCATGAATGGCATCTTTAAGCAACTCGAAAAACATGACATCGGACTTCTCATTACCATCGATGAAGTCACCGTCGATCTCGAAGAAATGCTTCAATTTGCCTCTGTTTACCAGCACTTTGTACGCGAAGGTAAAAAAGTTGCCCTACTCATGGCAGGACTGCCCTACAAAGTATCGGCGTTGCTGCGTAACGATTCCGTCTCGTTCCTCAGGCGTTCCCAATATCATCAGTTAGGACGAATCACTGACGTTGAAATTGCAAACGCGTTTCGCAAAACCGTTGAGGCCGGAGGACGTTCAATCACACCAGAAGCGCTCGAGAATGCTGTGAAGGCCGTCGACGGATTCCCCTACATGATGCAGCTCGTCGGATATCGCACTTGGGATGTTTCGGAGAACTCGCCCCAAATCAGTGCATCCGATGTCCAGCAGGGTTCCCTACTCGCACGCATGGAGCTGCGTGATCGCATTCTCGAAACGACCTATCGAGAGCTTTCCGATAAAGACATTGAGTTTTTACTCGCGATGCTGCCCGATTCTGGCCCCAGCAGGGTCTCGGAGATAGCCAAACGCATGGGCGTCGCCAGCAACTACGCAAGCCAATACAAACGCCGCCTTCTCGAGGACGGCGTCATCGGGGAACGTGGGCGTGGTCTCGTTGGCTTTGACATCCCCGCATTCAGGGAGTTCCTGAGCGAGAAAGTCTCCTAGCACGCGGAGATTGTCCATAAGGACATCAACGCATGGCAATCAGTAATCCTCTTGGTAAGGGAAGTAGGCTTTCCGCCAACGCTGATTGCCATGCGTTCTTCTTGTCCTTAGGCGAGTTTGCGAGCGAGCTCTCGCACCTCTTCCAACTTGGGCGAGGAGACCATGCTGTCACGCTCGGTCATACCGCTGATGGTGACAATGCCCTGGTCCTCCCACTTGCAGTACGCACAGGTTGACTTGTACATAGCGATCGCCGCATCATAGACGCCCTCGCTATGGCTATCGAGCAAAAGGGCCGTCTTGGTGAACGGGAAGCCCGTAGCACCGAAGGCATACAGGCGGTCGATGGCGGCCTTCTCCTGCGCAGTGATATCAAACCAGTAGATAGGCGAAGCGAAGACAACCATATCGGCGCCTTTCAGTGTCTCGAGCACACCGGCCATGTCGTCCTTCTGCACGCAGGCACCCTCATGGGCAAAGCAGTACTGACACCCCAGGCAACCAGCAATCTTCTTGCCGGCAACGCGGATGACCTCGACCGTATGGCCGG
Source organism: uncultured Collinsella sp. (assembly GCA_905197385.1). Classification (GTDB taxonomy): domain Bacteria; phylum Actinomycetota; class Coriobacteriia; order Coriobacteriales; family Coriobacteriaceae; genus Collinsella. The sequence goes on along the minus strand of CAJJYO010000019.1, from coordinate 4,313 downwards.
CCTCGCGCGCGGTCTCGGCAAACGCCTCGACCATGGTGTCGGTATTGGCGCCCTTGCGCGGGCTACCGCTCAATACAACGATATTCATAAGAATCTCCCTTCTTCATGCCGCAGGCGCGCGGCATACATTTCGTTGTAACCAAAACGGATAGAGCTATTCAGTCGTCTGTAGATCGCATCTCTCGTTCGTGTTCTCTAGACACAATCTCATTGCCTGATAACTCCTCGGCCACCTTGATTTTCTCTCCGAGAATTGAACAGCAAATCGTTGCTCGCAAAGTATCGACTGTGAGAAAATTAGCTTGAGCTTTCTCCCTGCTCGCATAAGCGTTCGCGTGAAAGAGCCTAGCCGCATCGGCCAGGCGCAATATAGATCCGCGGAAACCGGCCTACGAACAAGGAGTGTCTTATGTATGGACAGCATGTTGCACCGCAGACCCATAACAAACGGACTGGCCTGTCTATCCGCGACGTCAAGCGTCATGCAGACGCCAGAATCGCCGCCTTCGGAGTAAGCATTCTTGTGGCAGGACTGCTTTTGCTACCCTGCGCAGCACTGGCGACAGAAATGCCCGAAACCGATGTCGCAGCACCCATTACCTGCGACGAAGCCAACGCGGAAGGCAGCCTCACAGCTACCACCGTTGTCGACCATAACTATGACCTGGAGCTCCCTCCTGCCTTTATGTTGGTCCAGAATGAGGCGTTTGTATACGATTTCCCCGACAAACCCGAAGACTTCATCTACGGGCTTAACGACACCGTCCTTCTCTTCAAGATCGACACCGATACCGAAGGCCTTATAAAAACCGAGAACCCCAAAGAGGCCAGCGTCTCTATTGCCCTGACCATGATCGACAATCACGTTAGAGCAACCGTAGTCTTTACAGGCAGTTACGCCGACGACCAAATCCCTTACAGGCTGAACCTCAACAGCTCAGCCCACCTTGGCACACACGTTGACCGTGACTTCGACAGCGGGCAAGGGATTATGCACGAGACGCGGCACGATTACTACATCCGTTACATCTTCGACAGTGACGTGCACTTGATTGCAACCGATACGAGCGGTTCCAAACCCGATCCAAGTGTTAAGCCGATCCCAGAGGTCAAACCCGAACCGGAAACCAAGCCCGAGCCCACACCGCAGCCCAAGACAGAAAAGCCCGCGGCAAATCCCGTTTCCACCAAGGCAGTAACGGCAGCTAAACCAGCCAGGACCACCCTACCCGCTACGGGCGACAACGGCGCGATAGCAGTCGCCCTGAGTGTTGCCGGTGGCGTAGTTGCATCAGTTAGCATTTCCGCAACAAGGCGTCGCAACCGCTAGCTAAAGCAAATACGCCATTCACACAGGCAAACAACCAAGCTCCAACGAAAACGGTCCAGTCATCCGACTGTGCCGCACTCCAGTAGTTCGTGGAAGATATCAAAGAGGTATCCCAGGCTCCCTTGAGCTGTGCGACAGACAGATCAGGTTTGGGAAGTAGAACGGCCCTTGCGCGAAGCGTGAATCGGGCAAGTCTGACGTTTATTCCCAGGGCCAAGCAGGGCCGGAGGTTTTATTGGCGGCTCTTACGGGCGTCGCGAGTTTTGGCGAGGACGTAGGCATCGGGGTCGTCTTTGAACCAGGGGCAACGGCGCTCGCCGGAGACCATATGGCGGTGGGGGCAGCCGCCCATGCACATGGGCAGAATGTGGTGCACGGATGATTGGGCGTCCGCAGGCTGAGTGAAGCCATAACAACACTTCGCGCATCGAGCAGTTTGAGCCGGCGTGCGCATGTCGGCGCCATACCGGGAAGAGAGGGCCTTCTTGTGGGGCGGACGACCCCATTGCAGTCTCCTTCCGCTCTAATCCTGCGGGAACGACAGCGGCCGTAGGAGTACCGCTACCGTACTCGTAGCGGTTCTCCGCCCCCTAAGCAGCGTGTCCGCTACGAAACGACCGTCTTGTAATAAGCGCCGAAGTCTGCGAGCGAGTCCATGATGGGCATCATCTGGCGGCCGAGCTCGGTAAGGCCATACTCAACGCGGGGAGGATTCTCGCCATAGTCATGGCGAAAGACCAGCCCATCATCCTCCATCTGCCGCAGGCTGTCGGTAAGCACCTTCTGAGAGATCCCCTCGAGGTCGCGGCGCAACTCGTTGAAACGCCAAGGGCGTACGCGCAAGTTACGGATAATGAGCAGCTTCCACTTGCCGCCAATGAGCGTTACCGCCGTTGCGACCGGACACTCCGGAAGCTCCTCTTTCGCCATCACGGGAGACCCAACCTCCTTGACCATACCGGTTTCACAAAAAAGTACGCAGTTACAAATATGTGCGTACTCGTATTTGCATTCGCCTTCGCGTTGAATATAACTCACGCAGGAGATGCCTGCAAGGTACATCAACCCCAAGAGAGGAACCATTATGGCTAATTATGCAAGGACCCACATCGGTAATGAGAGCCGTGTCGAGCTGCACGAAGTGCTCGGGCTTACCGGGGCAGAGGTGAGTGTCAACAATCTTCCCGCCGGCGCTGGCGTTCCGTTCGTCCATGCACACAAGGAAAACGAGGAAATCTATGGCGTGCTCGAAGGCGCCGGCTCGGTCACGATCGACGGTGAGGAAATCGAGCTTGCAGCCGGCGACTGGCTGCGCATTTCCCCCGCCGCACACCGTCAGTTCCGCGCCGCATCCGACTCGGGCATCACATACGTCTGCATTCAGGTCAAGCAGGGATCCCTTGATGCCTTCACGGCCGACGACGCTATCATGTTCTAATTCGCGATCGGTGTGCAAGGGGCCGATACCGCCCGCATGCCCCCTTCGGAATAGGCGCTGAGCAGCTCCTGGGCGTGGGCGAACTCGGGCCCTCGCCTCCAACCGAGTAGGCGGTTGACCGCGAGATTTCCCTGGACGTTGTGAACGAAGAGCAGATAGGCGTCCTCGCGCGAGAGCCCGGTCTCCTCCATGATCGAGGGAACCATCTGCTCAGCGCCGCGCTCGACGACGCGCTGTGCCACCCGGGCGTATGCATCGTCATCCGAGTAGAGCAGATAATAGTCATCGTTTGCCGGCGGGCGCTGGCAGAGAGCCTCCGCCTCCGTTCCCTCAAGCGGGGGCGCCGCCGCCAGGGCCTCGTCGATAAGTGCATCAAGCAGCGCGAACTTGTCCTCGTAGTGCAAATAGAACGTGCCGCGGTTGATATCGGCACAGCGGCAAATATCCGCCACCGTCATCTTCGCGAAGCCGACCTCGGCCAGCAGCGCAAAGAACGCCTCCCGTATGACCGAAAGCGTATAGCGTCGGCGACGATCGATCTTCCCCGATTCCATGGCCCCTCCAATTGCAGCGCTCAACAATATCCAGAAGCCGCTCGTTTATCGACAGCAGCTCGAAACTGTTCATTGCTCTGACGCAAATCAACACTGATACTTTTTATAGACACCTGTTCATTGTAGTTGAAAGAGAGTATCAAGTGACTCTATACGAGCGGCTCGTTATCGAACTCACCAACCAATCGTTTTCCCATCAGGCCGCCTACCGCACCGGCGGCACGCCCTATGAACTGAGTGCCCGCGAGCCCGAGCGCTACGACCAGCAAATCGAAACGTTTGCCCGCATGATCGATGAAGCCGATTGCGTGCTTGTAGGCGGGGCCTCTGGGCTCTCCGCGGCGGGCGGCGGCGACTTCTACTACGAAGACAACGCGACCTATCGCAGGCATTTCGGCAAATTCGCCGAGCGCTACGGTTTCAGGGGCGCTTTTGAAGGGTCGTCCTACCGCTGGCCCACCGCCGAGTCGCGCTGGGGCTACCTTGCCACCTTCCTCGACACCACGCTCAACGCCCCGCTGCGCGAGCCCTACAAAGATCTCGACGCCATTCTTACCGAGAAAGACTTCTTCGTTCTCACCACCAACCAGGACACGCAGTTCATGATAATCTACCCTTGGGAGAAGGTAGCAGAGATCCAAGGCGATCACCGCTTCTTCCAGTGCTCCCACTGTTGCACCGGCGAGGTGTGGGACGCGGTCGAGCCGGTCTCCCGCATGGTAGAGGCCATGGGAGACGGCCTTGAGGTTCCGACAGAATTCGTGCCACGCTGCCCGCACTGCGGGGCAGAGGCGTTCCCTTGGGTTCGCGGCTACGGCAACTTCCTGCAGGGCGAGCTCTACGAGGAGCAGTACCGCAAGGTGTCCGACTGGCTCGACGCGCACGCGCGGCAGAGGATCCTTTTCCTCGAGCTGGGCGTGGGCCGCATGACGCCTGCGTTTATCCAGGAGCCGTTCTGGGCCCTCACGGCGCAGTTGCCGCAGGCTGGCTA
>CAJJYO010000018.1 GCA_905197385.1 uncultured Collinsella sp. | reverse complement strand
CACAAAGGTGCCTGTCCCCATTGTGGTGGTTTAGGGCTCCCAGGGGCAGGGGGCTTCGATGTGGATGTGCTCGCCGGTTACGGGATGCGTGAAGGACACGCTGTGGGCGTGGAGCATCAGGCCGCAGGGACGCGGCGTTCCGTACAGGTCATCGCCCACCAGGGGATGGCGCTCGCTGGCCAGATGTACGCGGATCTGGTGCTTGCGGCCGGTGAGCAACTCGACATCGATATACGAGCGCGTGGGCAGGCCACGGCGGCTCTTAAGACGTTTGAGCACCTTCACGCGCGTTTGAGACGGCTTGCCCCTGGCGCCGACGCGCATCTTGCGGCTGTCGTGACGGTCGCGGGCGATGGGCTTGTCGATGAGCTTTTCGTTCCAGTCGATCTTGCCCTCGGCGAGCGCCAGGTAGTGCTTTTCGAACGCGTGGTCGATGATCATCTGGTCAAAGGCGGGCTGCGTCTGCTTGTCGAGTGAGAACAGCACCACGCCGGTGGTGTCACGGTCCAAGCGGTTGAGCGGCTGCATGTCGGTCGCGGCAAAGCCGTCGCCCATCGCCAGCAGCAGGTCGCTGGCGTAGTCGGTGAGCGTGCGCTCGCCGGTGCCGTCGCCGTGGACGATCATGCCGGCGGGCTTGTCGATGGCCATGAGCCAGGCGTCGCAATAGAGGACTTGAGGTTCTTCGTTCACGTGTAAGCCTTTCGGTTAGCTAATTCCCACAAACATGCAGCCCGAGGTGGCGCCGCGCAGGCGGGCGGCCGGCTTGCGGCCGGCTTGAGCCGCCTCGACAGCGCGACGGACGCGAGCGACGGCACGGCCAATCTCATCGGCCTCGAGCAAGGTTCCGTCGACCATAAGACGGCGCACGCCGGCATCGAGCAGCTGCGGAACTTGCGGCGTGAGGTCGATGGGGTAGGCGTCGTACAAGCGTGAGCGGCCGTGGATGTCGGTACGCACCGGCATGACCTTTCCGTCGATATTCTTGAGCGAGAGCTTGCGGGCACGCAGGCGGCAGTTGGCGCAATCGTGGATGCAGCCGTTGGCAACCTGCAGAATGCAATGCTCGCTTGTCATGACGCGCGGGCGGCCAAAGACGGTGATGCCTAGAGCCGCGGGCGCGGCGGCGCCGAGCGAGACAATCTCGTCGAGCGTGATCTCGGGCGAGAGCCAAAACGCACCGGCTCCGCGCTCGGCAAGCGCCTCCATGCAGGGCGTGTTGTGCACCGGCAGGCAAGAGCGAATCTCGGCCGTGGCGCCAACCTGGGCGGCCAGGGCAAGCTCAGAGATGTTGCCAATAGCGACCGTGGCGCCGGCAACAACCCATGGGTCAACGCGGACGTGGTCAACGGCGCGGCAGACCTCATCGAGCACGGGTACGATGTCCTGCTCAAACGTATCGGCGGGGGAGAGCTCGGCCGCATCGAGCGCGTCGGTGGTCATGTAGATGCGCGTTGCACCCTCCGCCCGCGCTGCCTCGGCGGTCTCGAGCGAGGTGACGGTGGCGCAGATCTGCGGCTCGTCGCGGTAGTGCTCGGGCGCGGGGCGGGAATCACTGGTGACAATCGCCGGCAGCTCGAGCGTTTTCGCGCGCTCCGCGTACGGCGCCAGAATGGCCTCTTCCAGCGCCTTGCAAGCGGCGGCGCGCACCTTATGTACGGCGGAGAAACCCATGCCACAGCCCTCATCGAGCGCCACCTCAAAGCTCGCAGCCTCAAAGGGAGAGGAACCCATGCGGCCGACGTGCTCAACCAGATCGGACGCCTCGACCGCACGGGTCTTGGCGGCTTCGACAGTAAAGCCCGTGGCCGTGGCCGTAAGCGAAGGGTCGTCGCAGCAGGTGAGTGTGACGGCAAACGGCTCGCCCAGGCGCGCCACGACGGATACATCAACAGCTCGGCGGCGCAGCACATCGCGCTTGAGCGCGGCGCTGGCAGCGTCAATAGCGCGCTGGCTTCGAATCACGCGCACGCGGCAGCCCTCGGGCATGCTACGGGGCACGCGACACTCGATAACATCGCCGGCAGCGGCATCATCGGCGGCGATGGTGGTCAGGAACTGGTCGAACTCATCGTCGTGGCGAAGCTCCAGCAGGTCGCCCTTGCCCACGGGCTCAAACAACTCAATGCGGGCGATGGCGGCGCGGCGACGGCGGTCGTCGGGCTTGAGCCCGCGCACATCGCGGTTGGCCAGGCGGCTGCCGAGCACCGTGCCCACGATCTGGCCGCGGTTGTTGGAGCGCTCGTAACTCATCATCTCGTCACCCGAGGTGCCGTCTTGGTAGGCGTGCGTAAAGTCACGGTTAAAGCAGCGCTTGAGCTGGCGCTGACGGGCGGCTTCCTCGTCCTTAGAGGTCGAAACATCGGCCAGCATATCGTCAATCTGATGACGATACACGTCGACGATGGAATACACGTAATCGGGAGCCTTCATGCGGCCCTCGAGCTTGAGCGATGCGGCGCCGGCGTCATACAGACGGCGAACAAGCTGCGAAGTGTTGGTGTCGCGCGGGCACAGCGCGCGCTCGCGACCGGCAGGGGAGAGCGAGCGGCCGTTCTCGTCGATCAGCTCGTAAGGCAGGCGACAGGGTTGAGCGCACATGCCGCGGTTGGCCGAGCGGCCCGCCATGGCAAAGCTCGAAAGCAGACACAGGCCAGAGTAGCAAAAGCAGATGGCGCCATGGCTAAAGACCTCAAGGTCCACATCGGGCGCGGCATCGTGAATGGCGGCAATCTCGTCGATGGAAAGCTCGCGCGAGAGGGTCACGCGGTCGGCGCCCTGCTCGCGGCACCAAAGGGTTCCGCGGTCGTCGTGGATGTTTGCCTGGGTCGAGATATGCGTCTCGATGCTGGGCATCGTGCGCTTGACCTCAAAGAACAGGCCCCAGTCCTGGATGATGAAGGCGTCGGCGCCCAGCGTGGAGCAGCGATGGATGAGCTGCAGCGCATCGCTCATCTCGGATTCCTTGATGACGATGTTGACCGTGACGTAGACGCGCGAGCCGGCCAGATGCGCGGCGCGGCAGGCCTGCTCAAAGGCCTCATCGGTAAAGTTGGTTGCCTTGCGGCGGGCGTTGAAGCTGCCCATGCCGCAGTAGATGGCGTCTGCCCCGGCAGCGAGTGCGGCGGCAAAGGGCTCGGGGCCTCCGGCGGGGGCCAAAAGCTCGGGCCTGCGGTTGGTGGTTCGACTGGCGGTTGCGGTCATATCCTGCCTTTCAAAATGCTCAGATATTCAAAAGTATAGTGGCGTCGCTGCGGTGGGCGACGCCCGTGCTCCAAGCTGGATAAAGTCTTCAGCAGCTTGGACTGGCTGCTCCACATGAGAACCGTTCAGCGGTTCGGGGAAACCGTTGGGCGATAAAATATTCTCGCAACGTGATAATAATCTTGCATTGCGCGGAAACCTTGAGTACTATCCCAAATCAAGCGCGGTGTTCAGACCGAATTGTGCCTCCCGGTGTGAACGCCGCGCTCACGCTCTCTATCTGATCGTAAGGAGAAAAACATGAGCAAGACCGTCGTGTCTTCCGATAACGCACCTGCAGCCATCGGCCCGTATTCCCCCGGCATCCAGACCGGCAACATGGTGTTCCTGTCCGGCCAGCTGGGCATCGACCCCGCAACCGGCAAGATGCCCGAGGGCGTCGAGGCCCAGGCTAAGCAGTCCCTTGCTAACGTCGAGGCCCTGCTGACCGCTGCCGGCGCCACCTTTGCCGATGTCGTTAAGACCACGGTCTATCTGGCCGACATTGCCGACTTCGCTGCCGTGAACGAGATCTACGCCTCCAAGTTCGAGGCTCCGTTCCCCGCGCGCAGCGCTTTCCAGGTTGCCGCCCTTCCGGCCGGCGGTCTGGTTGAGATTGAGGTCGTCGCCGCTCTCTAAGGGGTTGGCAACAACTAAACATGACATGCAAAAAGACCCTGCAGTGCGTGTGAACTGCAGGGTCTTTTGTCAAGCGATGCGACAAAAATGATCCGTTTTCCTCCGTCCCCAAGGAGTCAGCGGGTTAGCCTTCCTTGCGGACTTTTTGCAGGTAGCGGTAGACGCTGGGCTCCGAGATGCCCAGCGCGGTGGCGGCGCAGGCTACGGCGCCCTTGAGCATGAACACTCCGTTGCCGTTGAGGTGGCGAATGACTTCCACGCGGTCGCTTTGACCAAGCGACGTCACATCCAGCCCGCGAGCGCTCAGCAGCTCGGAAATACTGCGGTCGATGAGCTCCTGCGTGGACTCCGAAAGGCTTTCGACCTCGATGGGGGAGGGCTCGGTGCGTGCGGGAGCGGCGTCAAAGCAGGCCATAAGCTGCTGGGCCATGGCACTGATGTTGCGCACGGCCGAAAGATCGGTGTTGACGCAGAGCATGCCGACGATCTCGCCGTCCTCGCGAATGAAGTACGTCGCCGACTCCAGCGTCTTGCCACCGGCACCGCGGCCTTCGTAGCCCGTAATGAACGGCAGATCGCGATATTTACCATCGTGCATGATCTTGAGTGCCAGATCGGTGGCGGGACCGCCGACCTTACGGCCGCTCACGATGCCGTTGCGAATATCGACGATGGCGTGGTCGGGATCCGAGAAATCGTGCAGCACGATTTCGCTGTTCTTACCGAGTACCTGCTCCAGGAAATCGACCATCGGCAAAAAGCGGCGTACGGTCTCGTTCACGGGCAACTCCTTTGGGTTCTATCGAAGTGTTCATAACAATTTTTTATCATGGTAACACGGTGTCTATTGACTCGTATATCCGCAGGTACATTGCGTAATACAGACGAACGGTAGGAATTTAGCGGTAAACGGTTGACCAAAAGAAAAGTAAGATGTCATTTTGACCAGACACTTTCCTGACCTGCGGAAATGCATTATCTCAGCTGAAGAATAGTCTGATAACAAAAAATTATTATTGAGAATGAGAATCATCTTTAATACGATATGCAACGAAGGCACAACCTCAACCCCGCACTGCGTCACAATAGAGCGTTAGATGCGAAAACAACTATTTCGAGGATTGGTGGTCAAATGACCCAGGAGACGGTTACGAACGGCACTGAAGCCCTGTTCACTCGCGAAGGCATGCCGCCCGTTAAGGAAATGATCCCGTGTGCCCTTCAGCATGTACTGGCATCGTTTGCCGGCATCATTACCCCGGCGGTCATCATGGCCGGCGTCTACGGCTTTAATAGCCAGCAGAGCACCGACATCATTCAGGTTGCACTCATTCTTTCGGCGATCGACACGGCCCTTCAGGCCTTCGCTCCCTTCCGTCGCATTGGCGGCGGCCTGCCCATCGTCATGGGCGTTTCGTTCGCGTTCCTGCCGGCCCTTCAGGCCATGGGCGCCTCGGGCTTTAGTTTTGGCGCGCTGCTGGGCGGCGAGATCGTTGGCGGTGCCGTCGCGGTCCTCTTTGGTCTGGCCTACAGCAAGATTAAGTGGCTGTTCCCGCCCGTCGTGACCGGCACGGTCATCTTCTCCATTGGCGTCTCTCTCTATCCCACGGCCGTCAAATACATGGCCGGTGGCATGGGCACGCCGTTGTGGGGCACCCCGCAGGCATGGTGCGTCGCTCTTATCACCTTCGCCGTCGTCTTCGCGCTCGCCAACTTTGGAAAGGGCACGCTCAAGCTGGGATCCGTGTTCTTTGGCATGATCGTTGGCATGATCGTTTCGATCCCCTTTGGCATGATCGACTTCTCCAGCGTCGCCACCGCTCAGGTCTTCGCTCTTCCCAAGCTCATGCCCTACGCGCTCGAGTTTGATCCCGAGGTCTGCATTACCCTCGCCGTCGTGTTCCCCATGGTTGCCATCCAGGTTATCGGTGACGTCTCCGCCGCCTGCCTGGGCTCCATCGACCGTATGCCCACCGAGCGCGAGCTTTCCGGCGCTATCGTGTCCCAGGGCCTCACTTCTATGGTCGGCGGCCTGCTGGGCGGTCTTCCCACCAGCGCCCTTGGCCAGAACGTGGGCATCATCTGCTCCAACAAGGTCGTCAACAAGTGGGTCTTTGTGATCATCGCGGCCGTCTTTGCCATCGCCGGTCTGTTCCCGCAGCTCTCTGCCGTGCTCTCCGCCATCCCGCAGCCTGTTATCGGCGGCGCGACCGTCGGCGTCTTTGGCACCATCACCATGAACGGTGTGCGCATGTTCACCCGCGAGGGCCTCACGCAGCGCACCACCACCATCGTCGGCACCTCCGTTGTCTTTGGCTTGGGTATCTGGATGGCCAGCGGTTGCCTTGCCGGCGAGGGCATGCCCACCTGGGTGTCCACCGTCATCGGCTCCAACGCCGTAACCCCCACCGCCATCATGGCCATCGTGCTCAACCTGATCCTTCCGCAGACGCCGGTCGTGGCTCAGCACATCGATGCCGCCAAGGATGCCGCTGTGAATCTGGTCCTGCCCGAGAGCAAGAAGTAACCAATTCGGTGCTATTCGCCGGCGGACGCATCGCCTCGTCCGCCGGCGCCATGCGGCGCCAAGCCGCACTTCAAAGGGCTCGTCCCTTTGGTGAAGCGTTGACGGGAGAGGGCCCGTTTCCGGTGTAGGCCGGCGCTTCGCACTTCCGCCATGTCAGAGGTGTCAAACCCCGCCCCTGATGTTGAAGGGAGCATTTATGCTTCTGGTCGCTAACGGTTCCGTCTTTACCCGCAACGCTCAGACTCCGTTCATTCCCAACGGTGCGGTCGCCATTGACGGAGATACGATCGTCGAAGTGGGCCCCGAGCGCGAGCTCAAGGCCAAGTACCCGGATGCCGAGTACGTCGACGCCCAGGGCAACCTCATCATGCCCGGCCTCATCAACGTCCACACCCACATCTACTCGGGTCTGGCCCGCGGCCTTGCCATTAAGGGCTGCAACCCCACCAACTTCCTGGAGAATCTTGAGCAGCAGTGGTGGAAGATCGACGACAACCTGACGCTCGACGGTACCAAGGCCAGCGCCTATGCCACGATTCTGGATTCCATCCGCGACGGCGTCACCACGATCTTCGATCACCATGCGAGCTTCTGCGAGATTCCGGGCAGCCTCTTTACCATTAAGGACGCCGCTCAGGAGCTGGGCATGCGTTCGTGCCTGTGCTACGAGGTCTCCGACCGCCGCGGTCAGGAAAAATGCGACCAGGCCATTGCCGAGAACGCCGAGTTTGCCCAGTGGGCCGCCAAGGAGCGTCGCGATAACGACAACCACATGATCGCCGCCATGTTTGGCGGTCACGCCACCTTTACGCTTTCGGACGAGACCATGGACAAGATGGCCGAGGCCAACAACGGCCTGACCGGTTTCCACATCCATGTGTGCGAGGGCATGAATGACGTGTGGGACTCCCGCCTCAACCGCGGCGGCATCAGCCCCGTCGAGCGCCTGCTGCAGCACAACCTGCTCGGTCCCGACACCATGCTCGGCCACTGCATCCACGTGACACCTGCCGAGATGGACATCGTCAAGGAGTCCGGCACCTGGCTCGTCAACAACCCCGAATCCAATATGGGCAACGCCGTGGGCTGTGCCCCCGTGCTCGAGTTCTTCCGCCGCGGCATTCCCGTGTGCATGGGCACCGACGCCTACACTCACGATATGCTCGAGAGCCTTAAGGTCTTCCTGATCATTCAGCGCCACAACGCCGCTATGCCCAACGTGGGCTGGTGCGAGGCCATGACCATGCTGTTCGAGAACAATGCCAAGATGGCGAGCAAGTACTTCGATCGCAAGCTTGGTGTGCTCGAGGCCGGCGCTGCCGCCGACGTCATCGTTATGGACTACAAGCCTTTTACGCCGTTGAGCGAGGAGAACATCGACGGCCACATGCTCTTTGGCATGATGGGCAAAAACTGCCGCACCACCATCATCAACGGCCGCGTCCTGTACAAGGATCGCGAGTTCGTTGGCATTGATGAGGACAAGATCAACGCGTGGACCATGGCCGAGTCCAAGAAGCTCTGGAGCACGCTCAACGATCGCGCCTACTAATTACAAGTAGATTCGCGCGCGTCGGATGTTTCGCCGCATCCGACGCGCGTATAGGCGACCTCCGCGGGGTCGCCGGCGCTGTGCTAGCGCTACACCGTATTTGCGCCCGCCGCGCGGTCTCGCCGGGCGTTACAGAGAGGAGCTCACTATGAGCGACATCATGAGGCCGATCCCGTTTTCGCAGCTGATGAACTGGATCATCGAGGAGCACAAGACTCAGGGCGCCGTCTTTGGCGTGCGCAAGATGGTCACGACCAACCAGGAGGGCGCGCTTCCCATTTTTGACGAGCGCATCGAGACTCCGTTTGGCCCGGCCGCCGGCCCCAACACGCAGCTTGCCCAGAACATCGTGGCATCCTACGTGGCCGGTTCCCGCTTCTTTGAGCTCAAGACCGTTCAGGTTATGGACGGCGAGGAGCTCTCCAAGTGTGTGAACAAGCCCTGCATCGTGGCGCAGGACGAGTGCTACAACTGCGAGTGGTCGACCGAGCTCGAGGTTCCGCAGGCCTTTGCCGAGTACGTGAAGGCATGGTTTGCCTGCCACCTCATCGCTCGCGAGTACGGCCTGGGCAGCCCGGACGGCTTTGTCTTCAACATGTCCGTGGGCTATGACCTCGAGGGCATCAAGAGCCCCAAGGTCGACGCCTACATCGAGGGCATGAAGGACGCCAGCGGCTCCGAGGTTTGGAATGAGTGCCGCACGTGGGCGCTCGCTAACCTGGACAAGTTTGAGCATGTTGACGCCGCGTTTGTCGAGTCCATCCCGGCGCGCGTCTCCAACTCCATCACCGAGTCTACCCTGCACGGCTGCCCGCCGGCCGAGATCGAGCGCATCGCGACCTATCTGATCACCGAGAAGGGCCTCAACACCTACATCAAGTGCAACCCCACGCTGCTGGGCTATGAGTTTGCACGTCAGCGCCTCAACGAGCTGGGCTTTGACTACATCGTCTTCGATGACACGCACTTCCGCGAGGACCTGCAGTGGGCCGATGCCGTGCCCATGTTCGAGCGCCTGATTGCCCTGTGCGCCGAGCGCGGCCTGGAGTTCGGCGTCAAGCTGACCAACACGTTCCCCGTCGACGTGACGAGAAACGAGCTGCCCTCCACCGAGATGTACATGTCCGGCCGTTCGCTGTTCTCGCTGACCATCGAGGCCGCCCGCCGCATTACCGAGCAGTTCGATGGCAAACTGCGCATCAGCTACTCCGGCGGTGCCACGGTCTACAACATCCGCGCCCTGTACGATGCCGGCATTTGGCCCGTTACCCTGGCGACCGACGGGCTCAAGCCCGGTGGCTACGAGCGCTTTAGCCAGATGGCCGGCGAGTTTACCGACCTGGATGGCAAGCCGTTCGCGGGCGTCTCGCTCGAGGCCGTGACCGCAATCCAGACCGACTCGCTCACCAACCCGCTCTACAAGAAGCCGCTGCGCCCGCTGCCCGACCGCAAGGTCGCCGGCAAGAGCCCGCTTTCCGACTGCTTTACCACGCCGTGCCGCACGAGCTGCCCCATCCAGCAGGATATTCCCGCCTATCTGGCGGCTGTTGACGAGGGCCGCTACGAGGACGCGCTCAACATCATCATCGAGCGCAACGCCCTGCCGTTCATTACCGGCACCATCTGCCCGCATCCCTGCGGCCGTGCCTGCGAGCGTGCGTTCTACGAGCCCGAGGGCGCCCAGATCCGCGCCAGCAAGCTCAAGGCCGCCCGCGAGGCCATGACCGCCGTGCTGCCCAAGCTACGCGCCCAGGCCATCGCAAACGACGGCGAGCGCAACGTTGCCGTTATCGGCGGCGGTCCGGCCGGCCTGGCGACGGCGTTCTTCCTGACGCGCGCCGGCGTGCCCGTCACCATCTTTGAGGCTCGCGATTCGCTCGGCGGCGTGGTCCGTCACGTGATTCCTGAGTTCCGCATTGCGAGCGACGATATCTCCCACGACGCAGAGCTCTGCCTGGCCTTTGGCGCCAAGGTGCAGCTCAACGCCCGCGTGGAGTCCATCGACGAGCTCAAGGCCCAGGGCTTCACCGACGTGGTCGTGGCCACTGGTGCCTGGATGCCCGGTTCCGCCGGCCTGGGCGAGGGCGCCGAGCTCGACGTGCTGGAGTTCCTCGAGGCCGCCAAGAGGGGCGAGAAGCTCGAGCTGGGCGAGGACGTCGTAGTCATTGGCGCCGGCAACACCGCCATGGACGCGGCCCGCGTGGCTAAGCGCCTGGCTGGTGTGAAGAACGTGCGCCTGGTGTATCGCCGCACCAAGAAGCAGATGCCCGCCGACGAGGAAGAGCTCGATCTTGCTCTTGCCGACGGCGTTGAGTTCTGCGAGCTGCTGGCGCCCAAGGCACTCAACGGCGCCGTGCTGACCTGCGATGTTATGGAGCTCGGCGAGCCGGATGCAAGCGGCCGTCGCAGCCCCGTCGCCACGGGCGAGACCGTGGAACTTCCCGCCACCACGGTGATCTGCGCCGTGGGCGAGGGCATCGACGCCAGCCTGTACGATGCCGCGGGCGTCGAGCACGACCGTCGCGGTCGCCTTGCCGCCACTTCCACCGGTGTCGAGGGCGTCTGGGCTGCGGGCGACTGCCGTCGCGGTCCTGCCACCGTGGTTGAGGCTATTGCCGACGCCGCCGAGGTCGCCCGTGCCATCGCCGGCGTGGACTTTAACAAGTACGCCGATTGCAACGAGCAGGCTGGCCGCGAGGGCACCTGCTACGAGCGCAAGGGGTCGCTGTGCCGCGACAAGCGCAACTGCACCAAGACCCGCTGCCTGGGCTGCGGCTCGGTGTGCGAGGTCTGCTGCGACGTGTGCCCCAACCGCGCCAACGTGGCCGTTAAGGTGCCGGGCCTGGCCAAGCATCAGGTCGTCCATGTCGACGGTATGTGCAACGAGTGCGGCAACTGCGCCGTGTTCTGCCCCTACCAGGAGGGCCGTCCCTACAAGGACAAGCTCACCCTGTTCTGGAGCGATCAGGACATGGAGAACTCCGAGAACGAGGGCTTCCTGGCCGTGGACGAGGACCACTTTAAGGTCCGCGTCGCCGGCACGGTCCGCACCGTCTCGGTCGATGCCGTCAACACCGGTCTGCCCGAGGCCGTCCGCCTGACCATCAGGGCCGTGCGCGACAACTATTCGTACCTTCTTAAGAAATAGGCGAGTCTCTTATGGCCAAATCCGTTCAACATCACGTGGCCTACGTTGCCTGCGGAAGCGGCTGTGCTTCCGCAGGCGGCGACGCCCGCTGCAGCGAAGGCTGCATTGGCTGTGGCGCTTGCGTTACGGCCTGCCCCCACGGTGCCATCGCGCTGGTCGACGGCGTCGCCCGTGTGGACCGCTCCAAGTGCACGGGCTGTGGCCTGTGCGGCATGGCGTGCCCGCAGCGCGTGATTGCCTTCGTTCCCGGCTACCAGAACATCCTGGTGCGCTGCAACAACACCGATAAGGGCGCCATTGCCCGCAAGATCTGCGACACGAGCTGCATCGGTTGCGGCATGTGCGCCAAAAAGTGCCCCGCCGGCGCTATCCGCATCGAGGACAACTGCGCCCATATCGACGGCGCGGACTGCCTGTCGTGTGGCATGTGCGCCGTCGTCTGCCCGCATGGCGCTATCCACGACCGCACCGGCATCGCCGCCGGCGTGTAGAAGGGAATCACCATGGCACAGGAATTCACTTTTACCGTTAACGGCGTCGAGCGCACGACGACCCAAAACAAACCGCTGCTGCGCTACCTGCGCGACGACCTGCACATTCACTCCGCCAAGGACGGCTGCTCCGAGGGCGCGTGCGGTACCTGCACCATCCACGTGGACGGTGCGGCCGTCAAGGCGTGCGTACTGACCACTGCTCTTGCCGCCGGTCGCAACATCGTGACCGTCGAGGGCCTGCCCGAGGACGTGCGCGAGGCCTTCGTGTACGCCTTTGGCGCCGTGGGCGCCGTGCAGTGCGGCTTTTGCATCCCCGGCATGGTCATGGCGGGTGCAGCGCTCATCGCCGAGGACCCCGAGCCCACCGAGGAGCAGATCAAGTACGCC
The DNA here is from genome assembly GCA_905197385.1 of uncultured Collinsella sp. Taxonomy (GTDB): domain Bacteria; phylum Actinomycetota; class Coriobacteriia; order Coriobacteriales; family Coriobacteriaceae; genus Collinsella. The sequence goes on along the minus strand of CAJJYO010000018.1, from coordinate 1,383 downwards.
ATCCGCGGCAATGTCTGCCGTTGCACCGGCTACAAGAAGATTATCGAGGGCATCTCGCTGGCAGCTGCGGTGCTCCGTGGCGAAAAGCAGATCGACGAGGATCTGGAGCGCGGCGATGACTACGGCGTGGGCAAGCGCGCCTTCCGTATCGACGTGCGCAAGAAGGTGCTCGGCGAGGGCAAGTATCCCGACGACATCGACGAGCTCGATCAGCCGGGCCTGACCTATGCCAGCGCCGTTCGCTCCAAGTATCCGCGCGCCCGCGTGCTCTCCATCGACACCTCCAAGGCCGAGGCCCTGCCCGGTGTGGTGGGCATCCTGCGAGCCGAGGACGTGCCGGTCAACCAAGTCGGCCACCTTATCCAGGACTGGGACGTCATGATCGCCCAGGGCGATATCACCCGCTGCGTGGGCGACGCCATCGCGCTGGTGGTTGCCGAGGACGAGGCGACGCTCGAGAAGGCCAAGAAGCTCGTAAAGATCGATTACGAGCCGCTGGAGCCCGTGCGCAACATCGCCGAGGCCAAGGCCGCCGACGCCCCGCGCCTGCATGACAGTTTCTTTGCCTTTGGCAACACGGTGGAGCTCAAGGACAACGTGTGCCAGAGCCGCCATGTGACGCGTGGCGACGCCGCCAAGGCGCTGGCGGAGAGCGCGTTCACCGTGACGCAGCGCTTTACTACGCCCTTTACCGAGCATGCTTTCTTGGAGCCCGAGTGCGCCGTCGCCTTCCCGTACAAGAACGGCGTCAAGGTGCAGTCGACCGACCAGGGCGCCTACGACACGCGTAAAGAGTGCGCCCACATGTTTGGCTGGGATAGCGAGCCCGAGCGCGTGGTCGTCGAGACCATGCTCGTGGGCGGCGGCTTTGGCGGCAAGGAGGACGTGTCCATCCAGCATCTGGCCGCGCTCGCCGCATATAAGTTCCAGCGTCCCGTGAAGTGCAAGCTCACGCGTGCCGAGTCGCTCGCGTTCCATCCCAAGCGCCACGCCATGGACGGCACCTTTACGCTGGGCTGCGACGCCGAGGGCAACTTTACCGGCCTGGATTGCGAGATCAACTTTGATACCGGCGCCTACGCGTCGCTGTGCGGCCCGGTGCTCGAGCGCGCCTGCACGCACGCCGCCGGTCCCTATGCCTACGAAAACTTCGAGATCGAGGGGTACGCCTACTATACGAACAACCCACCCGCGGGCGCGTTCCGCGGCTTCGGTGTGACGCAGACCTGCTTCTGCACGGAGACGCTGCTGAACCAGATGGCCGACCTCGTCGGCATCTCCCCGTGGGAGATCCGCTACCGCAACGCCATCCGCCCCGGCGGAGTCCTCCCGAACGGGCAGATTGTGGATGAGTCCACGGGGCTTGTCGAGACGCTCGAGGCC